>CALKJE010000262.1 GCA_937995675.1 uncultured Saprospiraceae bacterium | reverse complement strand
TCCGCGTTCTCCCACCATCGTATCAAATCCTTCTGGCAATCCAGCGATATCTTCATAAACAGAAGCATAGCGCGCAAATTCTTCGATGGTCTCGCGAGAAGCAGATCTTTTTCCGAAAGCGATATTTCCAGCAATATCATCCGAAAATAAAAATAAGTCTTGTGGTACATAGCCGATCTTTTTACGCAGATTGGCTAGATCATGTTCTTTGATTTCTTTTCCATCAATTAGAATCTTTCCATCAGACACATCATACATCCGCAAGAGTAGATCAGCAATCGTAGTTTTTCCAGATCCAGTCTTTCCAATAATCGCCATCTTCTGACCTGCTTTTAAGTTAAAAGTCAAATCATTAATCGCCTTAATTCCCGAATCAGGATAGACAAAATTTACGTTCTTAAATTCAATATCTCCTTTTAAATCTACCGGATTCACCACCGTATTTTTAATCGCTGGATCAACGTCCAAGAATTCATTTATTCTAGTTTGCGAAGCTGCTGCCTGCTGAACGATGGAAGCAATCCACCCAAGTGCGGTAATCGGCCAAGTCAGCATACTTACGTAAATGACAAACTCAGCAATATTTCCAGGAGTCACCGTTCCTTTCGCTACTTGCACACCTCCTACATAGACGGTTAGGATGGTACTTGCACCCACCAATAAAATCATTAATGGGAAAAACATAGCATTGACCTTCGCCAAATCCATCGTCTTATTTTTATAATCATCACTTTGATCCGCAAAATGATGAAGCATCGCAGGTTCTTGTACATAAGATTTTACAACCCGAATACCACTATATACTTCTTGTGCCGTACTGTTTAAAGTGGCCAATTGTTTTTGAATAATCCCACTTTTTTTATTAATTAAATTACTGACATAATAAATAGAAATAGATAGAAAGGGCATGGGCAATAAACAATAGAAGGTCAACATCGGACTCACCGAAAGCATCGAGTAAATCACAAAGAAAAAGAGCGAGGCTAAATTTATTCCATACAAAATACCGGGGCCAAGATACATTCTTACTTTAGATACATCTTCTGTGATTCGCGACATCAAGTCTCCGGTATTATTTTTTTTATAAAAAGCTAAATTGAGATTTTCATAATGTGCAAAAATCTCCTTTCTCATATCATATTCTATCAATCTAGACATGACGATAATCGTCTGTCTCATGAAATACATGAATATTCCCATTAAAAATGCCAAGATCAATACCAGTCCTCCAAAAAACAAAAGGACGGTTCCTAATTGTGCAAAAAGGACTTTTTGAGAGGCATAGCCTTCGGTAAGATTATATAAACTGATATTTTCAATCACAAGATCCAGTGCATAACGGATCATCTGAGGTTGGAGTACCCTAAAATAGTTACTGAGAGAAACAAAAATGATCCCTAGCAAAAACCGCCATCGGTATTTATAAAAGAATTTATTAAGAACGGCTAACTGCTGCACGGGCTCGAAGAAGAGTTTTTATAATAATGATGTATCAAATTTGAAACTGAGGCGTAAAGATACCTATATTTAAGGCGAAAGATCGTAACTTTGTGGTGACTTCCTAGATAACCATTTTTACGCTTTAGCGTTTCGCCTTAACCAACTTATAAATTAACAAACCTTTTCGGCAATAGTTGTCGAAATTAATACCATCATTAAAATGAGTATGAACCGAATTGTTACCCTTGATGAGTTTATCATCAAAAAACAAAAAGATTTTGACTTCGCTTCTGGTGAATTGACAGGCTTGCTTCGAGATATCGGGGTAGCCGCTAAAATTGTCAACCGAGAAGTAAATAAAGCAGGATTGGTCAATATTCTAGGAACGGAAGGAGAAGCCAATGCTTCTGGAGATACCGTACAGAAATTAGATATGTATGCCAATGATAAATTGATCGACTGCCTAAAAAATAGTGGAGAATGTTGTGGGATTGCTTCAGAAGAAAACGAAGACTTTATTTCAATTCCTCCTGTGGCTGGCAAAGACGCTAAATATGTAGTAGTTTTTGATCCATTAGATGGTAGCTCCAATATCGATGTAAATGTATCGGTTGGAACGATCTTCGGAATCTACCGTCGTAAAAGTAAGGCTTCTGGTCCTTGCGAACTAAAAGACTTTTTACAAAAAGGAACAGATCTAGTAGCAGCTGGATATGTATTATATGGTACTTCTACGATTTTAGTTTATACAACTGGTCGTGGCGTAAATGGTTTTACCTTAGATCCAACGATTGGAGAATTTTGTTTGTCACACCGAGATATCAAGATTCCAAATAGAGGAAATTATTACTCTGTTAACCAAGGATATTATTTGAAGTTTGATGTAGAAATGCGTCGATATATTGATCATTGTTCAGACATGAACTTACGAATGCGATATATCGGTTCAATGGTTTCAGATATTCACCGAACGTTACTACAAGGAGGAATCTTCCTTTATCCAAATACACGGAAGTATCCAAAAGGTAAACTACGTTTGTTATACGAATGTAATCCATTGGCCTTCATCGTCGAACAAGCTGGTGGAAAAGCCATCAACGCCAACCTCGAAAGAATCATGGAACAAGATGCGCACGAGCTGCATCAGCGCGAAACCATCGTGATCGGTTCTCCTGAAATGGTGGATGAAATGAAAGAGTTTATTCAACGGTATAGTATTCCTGGATATAAGGTAGAAGGGTAGTACTGTATTTTTATAAAAAATAAAAGATTAAGAGATCCGATTAACGTATGGTTGCTCGGATTTTTTATTAGAAAACTTAATGACGGTGAATAAATAACGCCTAAAATTTGTTCCTTTCCCTAAATCCTACTACTTTCATTTTTAAAAAATGTCCACCTTTTTTACGATTCCTTTTCTAGCTTTTAAATTGCGATTCCACGGCGGTAATGAACTCATTCTACCGTTACGTGATTTAGAGGCATTACAGTTGGGAACTTTACCAGAAATCCTTGCTGGTAAATACGCAGAAAAATTTCAAAAAATATTTATTGATCGGGCAGATTACTTGGCTTTGGTAAATGAAGCCGATTACTCAGATTATTTTAAAGCAGAAATATCCTTAGAATTTAATCAGGCAAAAGATAAGATTGCCTATCCGAATTTTTCACTTGACTTTTTTTATTATTGGAAACAAACGGCACACGGTTTTTGGGCAGTCGTCCCGAACCTCGGCGTAGAAGCGATGGCTACGGAATTTGAAGAACTAGAAATTCAATTAGAAGAGTCCATTCGTCTTTCCTTTATTCAAAATAAAAGATTAAAAGCGGTTGAAAAAATTGCTTCCACTATTTGGTTTGAAAAAGTAGAGTTGATTCGACAAGATGTGCAATACAGCACGTACTCTCTAGCTGAACAAGAAAATGTGGGAGATGCCAAGGAAGTGAATTGGTTAAAAAAATTAGCCTTTCCGTTATCCATTAAAAATCAAGAAACTTGGCATCGCGATAAAGAGTTGGATAGTCTTAGTCGAGCAGTTCAAAATGATTTTAACTCTAGTGTTTTACTCGTTGGAAAATCAGGTGTTGGAAAGTCTGCTTTGATTTTAGAGTTAGCACGTAGACTTCGTATGTCTCAAGCTGAAACTACGATCTGGGAAACGAATGCTTCACGAATGGTTCGTGAATTAACAGAGGATACGGGTTGGGAAGAAAACTTTGGTTACCTCTGTCAACAGTTGATCAATACCGATGATTTTTTATTTATTCAAAACCTTACGGAATTATTTGAAGTAGGGCAGTACGAAGGCAGCGAAACCAGTATGGCAGATGCGTTACAAACTTATCTTAGTCAAGGAAAAATTTCTATCCTAACAGAATGTACGCCAGAAGAATTTAGTCGAATCGAACTGAGATCACCAAATTTTACCTCTTTATTTCAAATCATTCGATTAGAAGAGCCTACCAAAAATTTAGAAAAAATAATCATTGGTAAAGTACAATCTATTGCCAAACGTCAAAAGCTAAAAATCGAACGATCTGCGATTGAAGAAATCATTCGTTTGAGTCGACGCTTTTCGCCTTATTCAGGAATGCCCGGTCGTCCTATTCGATTTTTAGAATCCCTTTTATTGGATAGTCAAACAGAAGGAGAAGCCGTTTCTAAAATTACCCGTGCTGCGGTGATTCGACGTTTTTCTCAAGAGTCTGGATTGCCATTATTTATGATTGATCCAGAAATTCCATTGCCACTTGAAAAAATAAAAAATGATTTTAATCAAGCAATTTCTGGCCAAGAACTAGCAGTGGATAATGTTCTGAATATGTTGGCCACCGTCAAAACAAATTTGAGTTTTAGTGGTAAGCCAATTGCTTCCTATTTATTTGTTGGACCAACTGGGGTTGGAAAAACGGAGTTGGCAAAAGTGCTGAGTAAATTTATGTTTGGAAACGAGGATCGAATGATTCGGTTTGATATGAGCGAATATGCGCATCCAATGGCGGTAGCGCGATTAATAGGATCTTCTTTTTTCTCTGATGGATTATTGACGTCAGCGGTACGACGGGAACCTTTTTCTGTTTTACTTTTTGATGAGATTGAAAAAGCGGATCGTGGCTTCCAAGATTTGTTATTACAAATATTAGATGAAGGAAGATTGACAGATAGTCAGGGGAAGATGGTGAATTTTTGTAGTACCATTATTATTATGACTTCGAATATTGGAGCGGCCAATTTACAAGATAATCGGATTAGTTGGAAATCAGATATTGATGCTACGGAGATCGCACAACATTTTGAGTTTGCGGTTCAACAAAATTTCCGCCCTGAATTATATAATCGGATTGATCGAATTACGCCTTTTAGTCCACTGTCGCGAACTACCATTGCACGAATTGTAAAAAGAGAAATTGCGAAACTAAAAGAACGAGAAGGAATAAAATTTAGAAACCTAACCGTTGATTTAGATGATTCTGTTTTTGATTTTTTAGGAATTAGAGGATATAATCGAAGATATGGTGCGCGTTATTTGCAACGTGCGATTCGGGAAGAATTGATTATTCCGTTGAGTAGAGAAATCAATATATTTGATTTTGCCAATCAAACGGTTGCGCGCTTATCTGCTGATCCTAAAAAAGGTATTCACTTTGAGATTGAAAGTGATGAGATGGCTTTTGATTTGTGGTTAGAAGAATTAAATAAAATCAATGACGCAGATTTTGCCAGTGACCTAAGACGGAAAATATATCGACTGATGGGAGGTCGGGTCTATGTACATCTGTTGGCTCGGATCGAGCAGCTCGAAGGAATGAAAAAACGGATGAAAGAAAAGTTTTGGAAAAATCCTGAACATACGAGAACCTATACCGAACTGTATAAAATCAAAGAAACCTTTCTACAACTAAAAGCCCGGATTGAAAAAACTGAATTGTCTTTAGCATTGATAAAGATGGGTATGGAACCGGCGCAAGAAGAAATTCGAGAAGGATTGAAAGTTTGGGAAGCAGATTTTTGGCAATCTAAATTAGATTTATTTCTATCTACTAATGAGACAGGTAATGGTGCTCAATTTGGTATTTTTGGACCAAACCTCACACCAATCATAGATTTTTATAAATCCCTTTTTGCTGCTAAAGAATATGAATATAAAGTACAAGGCGTTTGGTATCGGAAAGAATGGTACGAACGATTAATTCCAATTAAAGATAGTCCGACGGGAGAATTAGCACCTGCGCACGAATATATCATATCCGAAGAGGTAGCATTAGAAAAATACCCTGCGATCAAATCACCAGAAGCAGGAGATGTTTTGTATGGCCTTATTTTTATCCTAAAAGGAAATTGTCCTATTTTATTTTTAGAAAACGAAGCAGGATTTCAAAGATTCGAAATGAATGATAAACTCAATTTCAAATATTGGGTGCAAGTGGCTGCTGATAAAATAACCATCCCACCAGAAATTCACCGTCAAAAATTCTATAAAAAAGCGCAACGAGTCATCAAGCCAAATCATCTGACAGATACCCGTCTTAAAATTAACCGAGAAGTTGGTAAAGGCGAACACATAGAAATTCTTTTGGAAACCTTGGATGAACTTTTCAAAAGCCGCCTAGATCAAGAGTTGTTTTAATCTTGCTATTTGCTTCATTCCTTCTCCACAGAATGAGGCAAATAGCGGGCAGTAAGTATTGAATTTGGGACTGTACCACTAAGTGTGTCATTTTGCCAGCCCGCACTTCGATCTCCGCAATACTGCGGAGCAGGCTATAAAGGAAGCCCAACCCGCTGACAGACTTTAACTAAAAGTCTCGTAAATTTTTGATACCTATCATATACTACTGGACATTTCTTCCAATTGCAACCTCCCAGCCTCCTGAAGGAGTAGCTTCAAACCCGCAAATGTCCAGTAGTATGTACCTATCACAAATTTTAGCTTTAATTCACATTTTTTTTTCAAATCACCCAACCTAATCGAAAAATACCCCGTCTTACCTATTATCAGTGCCTATTTTAGGGTGAAAATGCTTAAAAGAACACTGATTTAGAGCTTAACGGCCGAATATATAAAGCTAAAAACTAAGGATTTTATATCTTTAGGTAAAACAACAACTCCCAAATAGGTTATTTAAACCTCCAATTTGGAAGTATTTCGAAGACTTTGACAAAGAAGTTTATAACTTCAAAAGCAGGTAAAGACTGTTACACATGTTTGGAAGAAAAACCTATACCGAAAGAGAACTCGTTGAAGGTTGCATACGCAACGATCGACGATGTCAGGAGATGCTTTACAAGCAGCATTTTCAGACGATGATCGGTATGTGTATGCGTCATACTTCCGATCGGGAGACCGCCATGGAAATTGTCAATATTGGTTTCTTAAAAGTATTTAAAAAGCTGGACACATTTACTTTTAGTGGTTCCTTAGAAGGATGGATCAGAAGAGTAGTGTATCATTGCTTGTCTGACTATTACAAGAAAAATTCCCGCTATTTGCAATTTCTCGTTTTTGAAGAACGAGATTCGCAGGTAAGGGAGGAGCCTTTGGGTAATATGTATGCAGAAGACATCATGAAGATGGTAGATCTACTACCACCCGCAACTCAAAATGTATTCCGCCTTTATGCCATCGAAGGTTTATCACACGCCGAAATTGGCGAACGAGAAAATATCAGCGTAGGTACTTCCAAATGGCATTTAAATGCCGCTCGAGAAAAGCTTAAAGCGCTATTAAAAAAAAGTAATAATTACCGAAGTTATGTTGGGTAAACAAAGAAAAAATAATAAGGTCGACCAGCAGTTTATGGATGCTGCCTGGAAAAACATGGCGGAAATCTTAGATCAAGAAATGCCAGTTGAAAGAAAAGAACGCCGTATCGGCTGGATGTCTATTGCTGCACTCCTAGTGATGGGATTTGTGGGCGGTATCTCTGTTATGTGGGGACTGCAAAAACACGAGCCGACATCCATAGCTTCCAATCATAAAATAAATACAACGAGTGAAGCAAATATTGTCAGCACTCCAATTGTTGATAAAAACAAAATCAGCATCAACCAATCTAAACAAAAAGAAACTCAAACCTTAACCTCTAATACTGTTGCTTATAATTCTAATACTACATTTAATAATACAACTACAAGGAATTCTAATACTGCGAAAACCAACGTAGTGCCAACACCAACAAAAGATATCATTGATACAAAGACGTATGTAGCTCAGGTTAATGTAGTGGAAAATATCGTAACAAATAATGTAGCTGAGAATGTTCCAGCCATTATGGCTTCTACGGAAATTAAGTTGGAAAACTCAGCAGTTTCTGCTAGCGCGATTGCTATGGAAACAGTGGAAGAAATCAATCCTGCTATGCCATTGTCTGAATTGCCAATTTTGGGTCTAAAAACTTTACCAATGGCTAACACTAGCTTTGGGATTGATAATGATATAGACCTTCCAACAAATAAAAAATGGCGTACTGGAATTTACGGAGGTGCGATCGTAGCAGGAAAGACTGGTAATGGACTAGAAGCTGCTTTTAGAGTGGAGCGAAAGCTAGGAGCAAAATGGGCAGTGGAAACAGGTTTAGGTATTCGTGCTACTCAGTTAGCATTTCTAAGTAAAAACCAACCAGTTGAAACGCTCAGTATTAGCGATGGTGTTTCTCCAAATCTAGGCCAAGCCTTTGTAAATGCAGATGGAGATACTTTAAGCAGATCTATTGCAAGTCAAGAAATCGCAAATATAGTTAATGCAGATGAGCCAAATTATCAATTAACCGTTCCTTTATCCTTTGTTTATCGTCCAACAGGAAAACTACGCTTAGCACTTGGAATGAGCTGGGCTTACCGTTTAAATAAGTTAAAAGATGCTTCGTCTTTTGATAACTTTATGTCTGCTGATAATGAATTTAGTGCAAATGGTGATTTTGATCAAAACTCTTTTTCTGATCGTCTAAATGATATTCGTTTGAACTTTGGAGTTGGTTATTATTTGAATCCACGTACCGCCATAGAATTAGCATTTAGTGAAGGTTTATCGAATGGCTTTATTACTGGTAGTGGTGATCCATCTTCCTCATTTACTAAAAGCGACGACGATTTGCCTAGCAGATTCTTGCAAGTTGGATTGATCCATTATTTTGGAAAGTAGAGACAATTCATGTAAAGACAATTCATGTAAAGACAATTCATGAATTGTCTCTACCGTTCCTTATCAACTTTTTCACCTTGAGTTGACTTCTACACAAACACGATAAAAGAGAATTAGTAATTTTAATTAAAAAATTATTAATCATCTTAAACGATTCAACGATTCAACACTTCTCCACCTACCGCACCTTAATCACCCGCATCGTTCGTCTCCCCAAATCTGTCAATATTTCTAAATAATAAACACCGGCTGCTAAATTATTACCTGTAATTTTACTTCTTTCGTTCCCAACATTTGTTAGGTTTTTGGTTGTTAATAATTTTCCAGATTGACTATATAAATTAAGCGTAACGTTTGCTATGCTTTCCGGAAAACCAAAGTTAATGTTGATATCTTTTGCTGTTGGGTTTGGTGAACTCTCTATTTGAAAATCTTTCGGTAGTAATGGTTCTACTCCGACCATTTCATCTGTTTCTAAACGAACAAGAGGTATCTTATCGAAGCCAAAAGCAAGATTCGAATAAGTAACGTTAGTGACTGGATTTCCGATACCCAGCATAGAAGCATATCGAGGCGTTTCTAATGATTCTAGATAATCTAACGTTGTTTGGTAATCATGATTTTCACTATAATTGATGAAAAGTTCTGAATCATCGGATGCTGCATATTCTAACATCAATAAGTATCCTTGGTTGTTTTTTAATTCTGCTGATCCAGTAAGAGAGAGTAGTGGAACAGAAATAAACCCATCGCCCGGTTCTGATCCATTGAAGGTATATTCTCCAAAAGCAACCAGATTTCGTTCAGAAAATTCGGCCTGCTTGTCATCGTTTATATCGGTCCATTCGAATAAATTAAGGTTGACTTTTTTTCCACTTAATATTGTTGTGTTAGGAATGCTGAAGGTAGCGGCGGTTGCTATCTGATCTTCTCCGTTTTTTATAAAAAAATAGTTACCCCAAGTCCAACTGTGGAACTCTCCAGTTGGCCATTCTTCATTAAGTGGAGCAGTGCTCTTGTCAGGTATGATTTGTCGTTCTTTGGCAAGAATGTTTTCCGTTATCTCAAAGGTGAAACGTTGCTGATTGTTTTCCGGTGTGGCATCAGCTGCTGTCGGAATAATGGTATAAACGCCCTCATAAACAGCAGCGATACCTGGAGGTGTAAAAGTATTTTCCAATATGAGAAAATCTGTTTCTTCATTTACCATGAGTTCTTCATAGAGTATAGTGTCGCCAAAAATATGCACATTACTTTCATTGAAAATATCAATTGACAATTTGGTATCTAATTGAGGTTGACTTCCTTGATTGATTATTTTTGCACCAAAAGAAATAGGTGCAATTTCGAAAAATGGGATGATGGCATTTTCAGGAATAATAAAAGAGGTGTCTTTTAAAATTAAATCAACTTCAGGGCGAGGGTCGCTACCACTCACAAGAAAATCATCAATGCTCCAATGATACTCTTCTCTACCTTTCCATTGCCATTGAAAAACAACGGCGGATTGTTCGGCAGCTACTTCTGAGACGTTAAAATAAATAGTTTTGGGGTTGGCAGACCATCGTTCTTCTAGATCACCGGGTACTAGTGGGAATTCGGGAAAGCAATTAAAAGTTTGCCAATTAGCTCCACCATCATTACTGACTCTTAAAAGTGCATTATTATTTGGCGTAATATTGAAAACACCAATGTGCGTCTCAAATTTTACCCATACAGAATCTTCTCCACTAAAATCAAAACTTGGTGTCGTTAATCGACTGGTATGTTGTCCTTGTGTTATATCTAGATAAGCATCAGAATCTAAAGTCATAAATCCATTTTCAGCACTAGTCGCAGCAAACGGAAATTGAAAGTTGAACAT
>CALKJE010000261.1 GCA_937995675.1 uncultured Saprospiraceae bacterium | reverse complement strand
GTAAACTGTATCAATTGCTATTGGTTCCGGTCTAGCAGTTGGTCGAATGGTAAGCGTTCTATCTCTTTCAATTTCATCACAGGTATCTCCATAACATCCCCAACCAGCTTTATATTTTAAAGGAAAACTGCTTGGATTAGGGCACTCATCAGTTTGCCAACAATAAGTTACCTGAATACGCTCGCCCGTGTTAAATAAAGTATCAGCAGGATTAGCAAATGCATTTCCGGGGAAAAAACTTCCATCAATTTCGGTGCGAATTATTTTATTAGTATTATCATAATTAAAGCTTGTAGCGGTACCATTAACACGAACTTCATTCAGGTTCAGACTACCAGAAAGGTCTACCCCTTCTAGTTCAAGATAGAAATCTTCTAGGTAAGCACCAATTCCATCTTGAGTAAGTCGTACGTTAATACACTGCTCCAAACCAATACGATTGATATTCATATTGGGAGTAGAATTCCAGTTGATCGCAGGTGTTTTTATGGTTGTATTGTAGGTACGATTTGGTGTAACCGATTGAGTACAATTGAAAAAATTACCCATCGTATCTTGATAGGTAAAATTGAACCTTAAGTCTACTTCATATTCTAAAGCGTCCTTGTCTACATCACAATTTGTGGTAGCACCGATGTAAGCAATATAAATTCCATCCGTTACACCATCTAATAAAAATCGGGGCTTTTCCGGTAAAGGATTGACAACCGAAATAAAGGTATTAGAATCATAATGAGTAAGCTCAAATCCACTGTAAATCATTCCTGGAAGGAAGTCCACCGTCATCTGTGTACCTGAAATTTCCCCTGGTTCTTCGATGTAGATAAGATAAGCTAGCGTATCCGGTTTTCCACAAATGACAAGTTCGTCAGTTTCGGCAAATCCTGGAACTCCTTGTAGTTCTACTACTTGAATTTCTGGGCATTGTGCATTAAGATGGTTAAGAAAAGATGTTCCGAGAAAAAGGAACATTAAGAAGCCCATTCTTAGAAAAGCTAAGAGTCTGATTGACGTAAATTGTACTAACATAATTTCTGTAGTCTAAAATGTTTGGGAAATACTCAATCGAAGTGACCAAGTACAACATAAGACTATACCCGTGGTAATGTTACAAGTTGCGTAGAGAGACCATATTTTTATATGAAAAAATAATATATGTGACACATAAATAGATGCCCAATTAAATAGATAATGATAAGTTGAATGGTAGGTATAAAAAAAGATGTGACAAAAAAAGAGCTAATCCCAAGGGATAGCTCTCTTTTACTTCTCGTTCATTTGCGAACTAAAAAGTTTTTAAAAACCCGAAGGTTCTCATTTTGTGTTGATGATTAGTGGTTTAATTTTATTAAAACTAAATACATTTACTCCTTATTCAAGCGATGTGCCAACAGAGCAGTTTACCCCGTTTTCAGGTTAGAATTATCTTATTTTTTTAACATAAAGAAATCACTCATACCACTTCAAAAACCAATAAAAACATATCTTTTATTCTAAAAAGAGCTAAAACCTATGTCACATTTCATTAAGATTGACCTGAAAAATTATTGTCTAAAAACTGCTCCACTAGCATATTGCTCTCCATCCAAAAAAATTCGATAAAAGTTTAATTCAGTAGATTTTGCCTTTGGCGTCCATTCAATAGATTGCTCACCGGTGAATAAAATTTCTTTTTCTTTAAAAAAAATGGGTTGTCCGAATTGGTTATATACTTCAATTTTTAGCTTTTCATTTTCAATTCCAAAAAACTTGAAAGTCAAAGATTCCGAAAAAGGATTTGGATAAACCTGAGCCTCTCGACGGACTGGTATTGACAGCTGATAGCGATTAAGTTGTTCAATCGATTCGTCCATCCAATTGAGCCGATCCGTCAACCAATTTCGCAATTGTTCCACTTCTTCAGAATAGCTATTCCCAATAAATGCATTTGGCCATACGTAAGATCCTAAGATTGACCATTGATTAAAATTACGAACCTGACTTTCAGATAAACTTTCTACCAAATCATTAATGCAATTTTCAATACGACTATCACTCCATTCATTATTTCTCAACTCACGCCAACGACTAATGACCTCTGTTCCGAAGTATTCGTCTTCTAGTAATTTAGGCCACCAAAATTGAATAAGATATCCATCTTCAGGACAGATACTATTATAGTTCATCACCCATCCTTGCGGACTGGGGCCGGCACAAAAGTCCACATTACCAAAGCCTAAATTAAAATCCCAAACAGGGCCAGCTTTCATAAGTGGATCTATACTATTTTTATCTTTATATAAAAAGGTACTCAATCGATAGGCATCGACATTTTTACATAATTCATTCAATAAAATAAAGTCGATAAAAGAATTAGGGTCGATATATTTTCGATAACCATTAAGGCTGTCTGCAAAATTTTCAGAAGCCATTACATCTTCGAAATCAGTTATAAAGTTTCGAATGTAAAGCCGTTGATTGGCAGACATCTTATCGGGTGATGGACTATGGTATTGATAATAAGTTCGTTGATTTGCTCCAATCATTGGCGCATAGGAAGAAGACCAGCCATCTGTAATTCCTCCAGCAGTTTTATCAATTTTGATTAAATATCCTCCCGTTAGGCTATCTCCTGCGTTTTCATCAATTCGCAATTTATCTAGATCTACACGCCCTTTGTCAATCTTGACTTTTTCTGTAAATAAATAGACTCCTTTATAGTTTCCATTAATGATCAGTTCGCAAAATTGAGTCCGTGGAGCATAAGGCATAATTGCTCCGGCAAGTTTATAAGCCAAAGCATTTCTAATCAATGATTTATCGCTGAAAGGACCATGCAGTACCCAGTCATTCTCTTTAGGCATTCCAAAAAGAACAACATTTCGATTCGTTCCATCTTCCTTTCTCGTTTCTAAACCATATCCTTTTTTTAAAAAACTTTGAGAAGAGGCGCCTCGTAATTCGATTCCAATAAAACCTTCATAGCCTAATGGAGGATCTGTGATTTGATTACGATTTCCAGGACCATTATCGATAACCTTCATAGTAGCTGTTATCTTAGGTTCGTCTTCAATAGTCTGATTATTTGTGTTAATCAGCATAATTGGCAAATTTGAATCCGTCAAGTTGACCTGTCCAAAAAGTGATGAACAGGAAAGAATGATCAACAGCTTTATACGAACTATTATTTCCATTAAAATTCTATTTCTAATTATAATTGATATTATACGCTTGAAATAATTTCCCTTCTTTTCCTCTAATTTCTATCTCAACCACTGGCTTATCTTTCGACCAATCTATTTCTATAAATCCAAAATTTAATTGACCTGTTAAGTTTCCTACCCTCAAACTATTCTCTTCAGAAGCTTTCTCATAAGTATGGGTCAATCCACTTGTCGTAAGTTCTACCAATGGATATTCTAAGCCTTTAATCTCCTTTTTAGATATTTCACCAAGGTGTCGATCTCCACTAATAAAGATCGCGCCCGAGGTTTGATATTTTGTTAATAAACTAAATAATTGATCTCGCTCTTGTGGAAAGGTATTCCACTTTTCATAATTGTGTTGCGTTGGTAGGATTTGAATTCCGGAACCAATAATATGTACTTGGGCGTCACTCGTTTTTAGTTCTTCTTCTAACCATTGCCACTGTTTTTTGCCAAGAATGGTTCCCGTTGGATTTGGAATATATTGTGGATATTGGCCTCGACGGCGTTCTACATGATCGCGAAAATATCGAGCATCTAATAAAAGTACTTTTACTTTTTTACCAGCTTTACCAAAAGTGTAAGATTGGTAGCCACCTTCTCGTTGCCAAACTAGATTTGACTTAGGCACGTTCAAAAAATCCAACATAATGTCTCTACTTTCTGCACGTTTTGGATATTCTTTTCCTCCATCATTTACACCATAATCATGATCATCCCAAATACCAACGATAGGTGTGGTTGCTAGTAATTTCTGATATTCTGTATTGTTTTTTTGTCGAGCATAATTAGCCGCCAAAGCTTCCATATCTTCCGTATCTCCGTAAATATTGTCTCCCAACCAAATCCAGAGGTCTGGCTTTTTTTCTAGAATTGGTTGCCATAATGGCTGATCGTAGTCTGACCGATTACAGGAACCTAAAGCAATTTTAGTCAATGTTTTAGATTCATCTACGGGTACAGGAGATACAACTACCTTGGAAGTAGAACTTACTATTTTTGTTTTACAGCTATAGTTTAAATTAGCAAAAGATATTGCTAATAAACAAAGAATTATTTTTGAGGATTTCATTGAAAAATGATTTAGGAAATTTGAAACATAAAAAAAGATTAAGCGGAAAAAGCGGATTTTACTTGATCTAACAAAGTGCTCAAATTCAAACTATCTTCTAAAGACCAAAAGCTATTTTCTTGTTTATTATTGCTAAGATCTTCCATAACCGCCGCTGCTTCTGCTTGGTAACCTCGCTGTGGATAATCAAAGGTAAATATCTCTTCTTTACCTTCAGCATCTATTAACGTAAAGGTTTTTGATTCATGCCAACGACTAGGAATCATGATCTTACCTTTTGTGCCATAGATCTCTGCAACGGTAGCAGTTTCATGTAAAATGGTCGAAGTTAGAACAGCCATTTTTCCAGACGGATATCCCAGCAACATCGCATTCGTTTCGTCCACTCCAGTGGATCCTAAATATGCCATTGCGTTAATAGAATTTGGTTTACCCAAAATTAGCGTAGCCAGAAAGGCAGGATAAATACCGATGTCCAACAAAGCGCCTCCTGCCAATGTGGGATCAAATAATCGGCTCTTTGGATCAAAGGTTGCTTGAAAACCAAAATCTGCTTTTATGGTCTGTACTTCTCCAATTTGATCTTCGTTAATTAAGCTAACTATTTTTTGAATGGCTGGTAAAAATCTTGTCCAAAGTGCTTCCATCAAATAGGTTTGCTGATCACGAGCAGCAGTTATCATTTGTTGAACTTCCGCTGAATTAACGCCCATCGGTTTTTCACATAGGACAGGTATTTTATTGTTTAAAAACAGGAGGGTATTTTTACAATGCCCGCTGTGTGGCGTGGCAATATAAACGACATCTAGTTCGGGACAATTAACCAATGCTTCATAACTTCCATAGGCGTGAGGAGCATGGTATTGATCGGCAAATTGCTTCGCTCGATCCAGGGATCGGGAAGCAACCCCGTGTAATCGAGCATTGGGTAGTGTCAGCAGGTCTTCTACAAATTTATGTGCGATTTTACCTGGACCGACTACGCCCCAGTTAAATATTTTTTTTGAGGTCATTCTTTATTTTGAATAATATTTAAAGCTTATTTTTTTAGAAGATGTAAGACGCCAGCAGTCATAGACGTAACTCCTGTACGGATAGTCGGCTTAGGTAACGGAGCGTATTTGCTGGAATGTAAAGAAGGCAACGTACCACCCGCTGCTTTGGTTTTTTCGACTATTTCTGGATCAACACTTCCCAACCAATATAACAAGATCGGCACTTTATCTTCTGTGCGACCA
>CALKJE010000260.1 GCA_937995675.1 uncultured Saprospiraceae bacterium | reverse complement strand
GTAGTACTATTTCCGCATTCGTCGGTGGCTTCATATTCAATGGTATAGGTACTATTGTTGGACAAAAATTGAGTTCCTAAAGGAGGTCCACTGATTTGGGTAATAGTGGTAGTTCCGGTTGGACAGTCGGTGGTTGCTGTTGGAACTGGCCAGGTCAGGGTAACCAAATTGTCTGAGTTTGCCTGAACGGTCAAATCTTCCGGACAACTGATGGCAATACCTTCGTTGTTATTTCCTCCTACAACTACGATCGGAATCCATTCTTCACAAACATCGGAGTTCACCCCAACAAAATAGGTTTCCCCAACATTTAAACCAGTAATGGTTTCAGAGTTGCTACAAGGAGAACCGTTCCATGGGTTACATCTCCAAACAGAAGAAATACTGCTGTCATATAGTTTAGTGTTTTCTGCGCTGGTTAGTCCAGTAATGGTAATCGAACCATTAGCAGAACTAACGGAGACATTACAGTCTGAAGTAGTAATGATGGTACCTTCACAGTCACACCCGTCTGCCAGAATAATATCGTTTTCTGTGTTATCATTACCATCATCACAGGAAGAACCAACTGTTGCTGGTATGATTGTAGGATCATTATCATCGCAGTCCACTGTTGAATCGAATCCGTCCCCATCATTATCTATGACCGCTACGGTACCGGAACAACCTGCTGATTGAGCAAGGGTGCTACGAATAGGACCATCTAATGTGGCGTACATTCGGTCTTTTTGTCCTTGTGTAAACCGGGTGATAGTATTGCTACAATACCCCATGAAATTATGGTTTGCATTATAATACTCCGGAGCTGTACTGCAAGTGGCAGTCACACATTCAACTCTTCGGAAGGGAGGAGTGTCACAAATTCTGTCTCCTTGTGTTACGCAATCATCATTGGCAGGACATTGGGTTCCGTTTGAATCACCCTGGAAAACATGAAATAAGTGGAACCAATGTCCAACTTCATGGGTAAGTATGCTGCTGTTGATATTATTATACATCATCGTTACACCGTCGTAGTTTCCTCCACTTGGAAAACTGGCATACCCTCCGATGTTACCATCGCTTATTTCGAAGGCTACCCAAATGTTCAGGTAGTCTGAGGTAGGCCATCGGGACAAATCTTTAACGGTTGCTTCGTTGGCTCCCGGAAAATTGGCAAAACCAATTCCTATCTCGTTGAAGTCGGTGACGCCGGAAGCATCTGTTCGTGTAATACCACTTGTTGGATTTCCGGAAGGATCGATGTTAGCCAGACAAAAATCTATCTCCATATCCACACCTGCGGGCGTAGTAGGTGTTATGCCAAAGGTAGGAACTGCTAGTCCTTGAAAGTCATCGTTTAATAACTGGATAGCATCATGTATCTCACTGTCAGGGAGTAAATTATTAGAGACCTGAAGGTTACCACGGTAAAGGACATGTACAACGACAGGTATGGTATAAGGACCATTATTTTGAGCACTTAGTTGAGCAGGTGCATTTGAAATATATTCTTCATTTTTTAGAACACGTTTTTTATACGTCAAATCGCTGTTCATCATGTGGGTGTGATAGTCACTTGAACTGCATTGATGTATTTCTTCGTTAGTTTGACCAATTAAATTGGGTGTTAAGAGAACCAGGAAGAAAAATAGAAAAAGATTTTTCATGGAATGAAATGTTTTGGTTGTTAAATCTGTAAGGATAAGATATATAGACAGGTGAGTATTTATCTGAATAAGATAATACACTTTAAAAATATTTACTATAAAGGGTAGAAGGATACAAATAGGAGAAAGGACAAAATGAATTTGTCGTAAGAAGGGCCATTACATTTCTTGCCGTAAAATTAAAGAATAGGGATAATAGGTGCAAATTTTTTAGACAAAAAAATGTATATTATTTTTTTACAGGCATTTGTTCAGTAAATGTATTTTATGAGATATAAGAAATCCCGAATTTTGGTAAATACAAAATTCGGGATTTCTTATTATATTCAAATATAATCTAAATCAGCTTAGAGCTTTCGCAATCGCCGTGTCGTAATTATTTTTTGCTCATCGCTAATTAGCTGAATGAGATACATACCATTTTCTAAATCTGCTACATTATAGCGTCGACCTTCGATAACTTTAAATTCTCGAATTTCTTTTCCGATCAAATTTAGGATACGAATTGTTCCAACACCTTTATCAGAGCTTAGCCCAATAAAATCCGCTGTTGGATTTGGGAAAATTTTAATTTTCTTAGTAGGCTGTTGAGTAGTAGCACTTGCCGTTGCATTACGGAAAGAGGACTGAGCCGATAGGCCAGCAGTTAGAAAAAGGGAAAATAAAATTAAAAGTAAAGTTTGCTTCATCTATTCGTCAATTTCTTCGTTTTTCAATATCCCAAGTAAAGTAAGGATTTATATACAGTTATTCAAGTATGCTCGAAAAGTTTAACGGAATTTAACATGAAGCGGACAATAAAAGAGCCTTTTCGCTTCACATTGCAAATCTATTAACCAAATTAATACAAGAATTGTTCCCGAAATGACTATTTTTCATATATGATTGAAATTATTTTAAATGTTATTAAAAATTAACCTAGTTAAACAAATGCTGTAAAATAAGAAGTGGTCTAAATCATTTTACTTGATTTAGACCACATTCAAAATATTATATGATTTGGAATTGAGTTCCTACAATCGTTCTTCAATATAGGCAGCAAACGCTTCCACGCTCATACTTCCTTTGTCGCCATCGCCTTGTACACGTAACGCTACTTGTTCCGCTTCCGCTTCTTTTTCTCCAACGATCAACATAAAAGGAATCTTCTTTAACTCCGTATCACGGATTTTTTTACCAATCGTTTCACTACGATCGTCGATATAACCACGAACATCCTTAGCGGCCAATGCTGCTTTTACTTTTTCACAATAAGGAATAAAACGATCACTAATTGGTAATAAAGCGTATTGCTCAGGCATCAACCACAATGGAAATTTACCTGCACAATGTTCGATCAATACACCGATAAATCGTTCCATACTACCAAACGGAGCACGGTGAATCATAACGGGACGGTGTGATTGATTGTCTGCTCCAATATATTCTAGTTCGAATCTTTCAGGCAGATTATAATCTACTTGAATTGTACCTAATTGCCAGCTACGCTTCAAGGCATCTTTGACCATAAAGTCCAGTTTAGGACCATAAAAAGCAGCTTCCCCGAGTTCGGTTACCGTTTCTAATCCAACTTCTTTAGTGGCGTCGATAATTGCTTGTTCTGCTTTCTCCCAGTTTTCGTCTGAGCCAATATATTTTTGTTTGTTTTCTGGATCGCGGAGTGATATCTGCGCGGTAAAATCATCGAAACCTAATTTCTTAATCACATGCATCGTCAAATCTAGTACATTCAAAAACTCCTCTTTCAACTGATCTGGTGTACAGAAAATATGTGCATCATCTTGCGTAAATCCACGTACCCGTGTTAGTCCGTGTAACTCTCCACTTTGCTCATATCGATAAACCGTTCCGAATTCTGCAATTCGAATAGGCAGTTCTTTATAAGAATGTGGACGATGGCCAAATACCTCACAGTGATGTGGGCAGTTCATTGGCTTAAGCAAAAATTCTTCTCCTTCTCGTGGTGTATGAATCGGTTGGAAACTATCTTCTCCATATTTTTCATAATGACCAGAGGTAACGTATAAATCTTTCTTTGCAATATGAGGCGTAATCACGGGCTGGTAACCTCTTTTGATTTGTTCCTTTTTTAGAAAATCTTCCAAACGCGTGCGTAAGGCAGTTCCTTTTGGCAACCAAATCGGTAAACCTGCTCCTACTTTTTCAGAGAACATAAAAAGCTGTAGTTCGGCACCCAATTTACGATGGTCTCGCTTTTTGGCCTCTTCTAGTAAGTGTAGATATTCTTTTAATTCTTTTTGTTTTGGAAAAGTGATTCCATAAATCCGAGTCATTTGCTGACGACTATCATCACCTTGCCAAAATGCACCTGCTACATTGGTAAGCTTTACTGCTTTGATGGTACCAGTGTGTTCGATATGTGGTCCACGACAAAGATCTACAAAGTTGCCATGCTCATATAAAGTCAAGGCTTCGTCTTCGCCACGTTTTTCGATCAATTCAATTTTATATTCATCTCCTTTGTCAGAAAAATATTTTAGTGCGTCTGCTTTTGAAATAGGCTTTCGAACAAAAACCGATTTTTCTCTGGCTAGTTCTAAAAATTTTTTTTCAATTTTTGGAAAATCATCTGAAGATATTTTATGTTCTCCTGGATCTACATCATAATAGAAACCATTATCGATAGCAGGACCGGTTCCAAACTTAATACCTGGGTAAACGGCTTCGAGTGCTTCTGCCATTAGGTGCGCTGAAGAGTGCCAGAAAGTTTTTTTACCATCCTGATCTCTCCAAGTTAGTAATTCTACTTTTGCATCGTGGTCAATGGGACGATTGGCATCCCATACTTCGCCGTTGACACGAGCAGAAAGTACATTACGTGCGAGTCCTTCACTGATAGATTTAGCGACGTCCATAGAAGTAGCGCCGGATTCATAAGAACGGACAGAGCCGTCGGGTAAAGTGATATTGATCATTCTTAAATGTTAGCGGGTCTGAAGCATATTGTACAAGTAATATTCCTTAGACCCTTTTAGAAAATAAGTATTTTAGAGCTTGTCTAAATTTTCTCAATTTCGCGCAATCATGAAAATTTGGACAAGCTCTTAATCTTTACGAATTGAAACTTTAAAAAGTTCCTGAAAAAACGATTCAAATGTAAGCCTTTTTGCTGGGGTGACCAACGATTTTTAAGTAGATTTGGTATGATATGAGATTCGACTATTCACTGCGATAGAATTAACGGTTCTAAACCTAATTCGATAAATCTGTGTTACAAATTGGTTAATGCAATTAATTTAAAAATAATTCTAAATAAAATAACATGGTACTTACCGTCATTTCTAAGAAAGAACAAGCGTATGGCCAGTTTAATAACGGTCAAATTATTGAGAACAAACCGATAGGTTTTCCTCGAGAAGGAGGTCCAACTCGACCGTATTCTACCTTGTTTTATTGGGCTTATGCGGAAGCGAAAGTAGATAGTACGATTGGATTACATCCACATCAAGGATTTGAGATTATGTCTTTTGTGTTGAATGGAAAAATTAGACATTTTGATACCAAGCTCAATGGTTGGCGAGATTTGGAAAAAGGAGATGTTCAAATTATTCGAGCAGGTAAAGGAATTAGTCATGCAGAATTTATGGCGCAGGATGCGGTTATGTTTCAAATTTGGATGGATCCGAATATCAATAAAACCATGCAACAGGAGGCGACTTATGATGATTATCCAGCAGCTGATTTTCCAAGAACGCGTCGAAATGGACTTCAAGTCACGACGTATACAGGGATACCTGAAGCGCCCCTCAAAATGGATACACCAGGCGTGACGATTGCCCGCTGGGAGTTAAAAGGCGGAGAAGAGGATCAAACGATTGCGCTAAAGCCAGACGAGGTTTATTCTATTTATGTGCTAAGTGGAACAGGAAATTTTAATGATCGGGCTGTGTCTCAGGACGATTTTATTATTATTGAAAATGCGGACAAACTGGAATTGAGTACGGAAGAAGGAATTGAACTTTTTGTGATTGCTTCACCGGTAAAAGTAGGGTATCCTACTTATGGAGAAATAATGCAAAGACAGATGGGATAGGATTCGAATATTTAATCTTTGTCAGCAAGTTCTCTAATTTGCAAAGTGACGATGGTGCCAGGATACTGCTCTTTTTCTGGATTTAGGTCAGCAATATCTAGACTAATATCGACGAGATTAGCCATTTTCATAATTTGAATTTTTTCATTTAGAATACCCATTCCTCGACTTCTATGACCTTTTCGACGATTTTGTAATGCATTTTTTCTACCAATTCCATTGTCTTTGATTTCGCAGATGAGTTGCTCACCTTTTTGAGTAAAACGAATATCAAGTTTACCCATCTTGTCCTTTCGCGGAGAAAGACCATGATTGATTGCATTTTCAACAAATGGTTGAATCATCATAGATGGAAAGGTGATTTCTTCTAAAGCCATTTCTTTATCATAGTGAAAATGGACACTGAATATTTCTTCAAAACGAAGTCGTTCTAATTCTGTGTATATTTTTAATAATTCAATTTCATCTTTCAGGGTAATCATTTTTTCTTTTGATCCATCTAAATATTTTCGCATTAGTTGTGCAAAACGAGTGAGATATAAATCTGCTGCATGAATATCATTGACCTGAATATAATATTGAATAGCTCCTAGGGCATTGAAAATAAAGTGAGGATTTAACTGTGCTTGGAGTGCTTGGAGTTCTAAGTTGGTAACCTTTCGTTGAATATTTAAGTGTTGCTTCTCTTCTTTTCTGGCTAACTGTGTACGGTATCTAACGAACAAAGAAACCAGTCCAGTAATTAATAATAATAAAAATATACGGAATGGCCAGCTTTGAAAGAAGTGTTTTTTGACAATCAATTTAAAGTTTAATTGTTCTTCAAGAGGAATCCCTTGAGCTGAAAATCCTTTTACAGCTAACTGATATTCTCCAGGAGGAAGTAAGCTATATCGAACGGCGTGATTTTCTGCCAATACCCAATCACTGTCATATCCTTCCAATTTAGAAAATACTTTGCTGTTGACACCACCTGGCAAATCATTGATATAGAAATCTAACTTTAGATACGTTAAATCTGGACTTAATGTAAAGGTATTTATAGAGTCTAAATCCAATTCTTCTACAGACAGGGAATCTTTTTCACCATAATATTCCGTGATAGCGGCTAGTCCTAATTTAGGTGATCCAAAAGTATTAATCAGGTAGTCTGTTTGGAATCGATTGGCTCCATTGACATTACCGACATATATATTACCATTGTCCGACTGATGGTAAGCGTAGCGATTGAATTCCATCACAGAGAATCCATGAGATTCATTAAAATTGGTAAACACATCAAGTGAACGATTCCAATAAGCGATTCCATTGAAAGTAGAAAGCCAATAATGATCCTTATCGAGTGGAATAATACCACAGACATAATTATCGCAGAGTCCATCTTTTTCGGTAAAAGCTTGATTCGTCAAGTTAATAGGATCGAAAACTTGTACTCCTCCACCGTAGGTTCCTAAAATCAAAATTCCATTTTCATCTTGATGAATGGAAATGATTCGATCATTTTTTAATTCACTGTTTTCGCGATTAAAGGTCTGAAATTTTCTTGTTAAAGGATTAATACGAACAAGTCCTTTAACCGTTCCAACCCAGATGATGGAATCATTTTGGTACCAACAGAATCTAGGCTCAGGAAAATAAGAGAATCCGAGTTTGTTTTCTATGTTCCACAAAACAAGTTGCTCATTGGCAAAATCAAAGAAATATAATTGACCTCTTTTATCATCTACATCGTGCGTAGTCACCCAAATCCCATTTTCGGCGATTGCGATATCACGGATCATTTTAGAAAGTTTAAAATAGGAAGTGGTTGCTGTTTTTGGATTGAATCTAACGAGTCTACCATTTTTATTTTTATTACAGAGTTTAAACCAAAGATTTCCTTTTTTATCACGTTGGATCATACCTCCGCAATAAAAATCTAATTTTTTTCCTTCTTCATCTTTCAAATCAATATTGGTGATTTCACCACTGGTTTTATTCATTTTGTAAAAACCGTTGGATTCTTTCAAAAAATAAATATTCCCTTCTTCATCTTCGTTGATTCCTTTTACGATTGTACCGAATCTATTATTCGGAGCCAGGACTTTCTTTAAATAAGTATCTACTTTTTCTTCTTGTAAAGTCACCAAAGCTACGTTATCCACCGTTTGAGCAAGAAAAGAATGTCTCAAATTTTGAGAAGGATGGAATGCAATCATTTCTGGATTGAATAAGGGAGTATAATCAATCCAAGTCGTATCGGATAACAAATGTATTTCATTGATTGCTTTTGGGTAAAGACCACTTATAAATAGTAAATTTCCATGTTGGTCTTCTTCGACGGATTCAATGTTGCTAGGACAAGGAATCTTAGACTCGACAAATTTTTGTTCTTGTTTTTGCCATTGATAAATTCGTTTGCCAGCATTAATAGAAAGCCATAATCGATTTTTTCGATCTGCATGCAAAAAATTGAGGATTGAGCTGGGATCGTCCTTGATAGTTTTAAAATCAAAAACCATTTCTTGCGCTTGCTTAGTACATTTCCAAACACCTTGTCCATCTACCGCAATCCAAAAAATACCATCTCTATAAGCTGCTTGAATATTTTTTAGCTCAGTTGGTATTGGAAAGGAAATCTGCGCATACTGTTCAAATTTTTGTTCAATCAATTTATATACGACTAGATGATCACCATAACTTAAAATAGAAAAAATAGATTGATCAGGATTTTGAAAAACATCAACAATGAGACCGTCGCTATTAGTTCCAGAAGGGAAATTAAAAGGAGTCGGGACGGTATTAGGTTGTCTTTTATCTAGAAGGGAAAGAGATTGTGTTTGATTTTTTGATTCAATAAGTAAGGTATTCGCATCAACCTCCCAGATTTTATTAAAAAAAGAACCTCGGGCAGTATAGCCATAAGTACCTTGGTCGTCATAAATTCTTTTGTGTTGTCCATCCCATCTTATAAGTCCACTACTTGTGGCAACCCAAAGAATGCCCTGCTGATCGATGATTATATCGTAAGGGAATTGCCGGGAACTACCATCCCAAGCTCCTTCTGGGAATAGGTTAAATTTATTGGTAAACAATTCCTGCGATGAAAGATTATTCCAGCAAAAGATCAACAATACGATTAGAGCGCTGTATTTTTTTATAATCGTTTTCAATAGTTTGTTTTGATTTTTTTGAGGTTAAATTATTATACGTTATGCGAATCAGCAGTTAAATTTTTTAATTAAAAGTGAAAAGGTGCTTCTTGCCGCTTGCTTCTGGCTATTTGCTTCCCAACCTAATACGGTCGGCAAGCTTCGACCACGATAGAAGGGAGCCAGAAGCTAGGAGCCGGAAGCAAAAATATCCCAAATTCAATTAGAAGATGATGTTTCTTTAACTCATTTATTTATTTCCAACCCCTGATTCACATACGTTTTATAATAATACCTTATTTAGTATTTGTTCCACAAA
>CALKJE010000259.1 GCA_937995675.1 uncultured Saprospiraceae bacterium | reverse complement strand
AACTCAAATCATCAATAATCCATACACTTCGACCTTGCGTCGCAACAATTAAATTATTGTCTTTGATCGTTAAATCAGTAATAGGAACAATCGGTAAATTCAACTGAAACGATCGCCAGTTATTTCCATGATCAAAACTAACATACATGCCTGTTTCCGTTCCGGCATAAAGGATACCTTTTTGTTTTGGATCTTCCCGAACGACTCTCGTAAAATGTTCTGCGGGAATTCCATTGACTATTTTTTTCCAGGTTTTTCCATAGTCCGTGGTTTTATAGAGATAAGGCGCAAAGTCTCCTGACTTATATCGAGTCCCTGCTACATAAGCGGTTCCTTCATCAAAAGCGCTCGGTTCGATGCTATTGATCATCATCCATTCCGGCATTCCCTTTGGGGTAATATTTTCCCAGTTGGTTCCACCATCTTTACTAAGATGAATTAATCCATCATCACTTCCAACCCATAAGAGACCTTCTTTGAGTGGAGATTCTGCGGCTGCAAAAATAGTACAATAATATTCTACAGAAGTATTGTCCTGCGTAATCGGTCCACCAGAAGATTTCATTTTTAAAGAATCATTTCGAGTCAAATCAGGACTAATCACTTTCCAAGATTGACCTTCATTTTCACTTACATGTACATGTTGTGAAAAAGTATATAACCGATCTGGATTATGTCGACTAAAGATGATTGGAAAATTCCATTGAAAGCGATATTTCATATCTTCTACTCCATGTCCCATCGGATTATCTGGCCAAACAGAAATGGAACGCGTCGTATTTTTATCGTGATTTTTTCTAGTTAAAAAACCATCATAGCTACCTCCATAAACAATCTCATTATTTTCTGGATCGACGGCAATATGCGCACTTTCTCCACCGGCCGTTCTCTCCCAATCACGTTCAGAAATACTACCTCCTTCGCTACGGTGTTTAATTCGAATGGTACTATTATCTTGTTGTGCAACATAAATCCGATAAGGAAAAGCATTGTCCGTGGTAACCCGATAAAATTGCGCTGTTGGTTGATTATGATAAGTACTCCAGCTTCTTCCCCCATCGTAAGTTACTTGTGCCCCTCCATCATCACCAATGATCATTCTGTTGGGATCTTCGGGTGCAATCCATAAGTCGTGGTGATCACCATGCGGTGCATTATGCGTACTAAAAGATCTTCCACCATTGGTAGACTTATGATATCTTACATTTAAAACATAAACTGTATTTTCATCTTTTGTGTCGGCATATAATCGAGTATAATACCATGCACGCTGTCGAAGTTTACGTTCACCATTTACTTTTTTCCATTTACTTCCACCATCCATTGAAGTATAAAGTCCACCAGCTTTTTCGTTTTCAACCATCGCATACAAACGATTGCTGTTAGCCGAAGAAACGGTGATTCCCATAATACCTAAGGTACCTTTTGGAAAGCCTTCATTTTTAGAAATCTCTTTCCAAGTTTCTCCTTCATCTGTACTTTTCCAAAGTGCAGAACCATCACCACCGGAACTTAAACTATAAGGAGTACGACGTGCATTCCAAGTACTAGCGTATAACACTCGATGATTATTGGGATCAATAATCAAGTCCACTACCCCAGCATCCGCGTTGCTAAATAAAGTCTGCCGCCAAGTCTTTCCACCATCCGTACTTTTATAGACACCTCGTTCTTTGGTTGGTTTATAAATGTTTCCAAGTACGCCCGCATAAACGATATCTGCATTGGTTGGATGTACTCGAATTCGAGGTACGTGGCGACTTTTTTTCAATCCCATTTGTTTCCAAGTCTTTCCAGCATCCACCGTTTTCCAAATACCATAACCAGAAGAAACATTACCACGTAACGTCTTCTCTCCTCCTCCTACATAAATAACATTCGGATCACTTTTAGCCACTTCCACCGCTCCGATACTACCTCCAAAAAAACCATCAGAAATATTTTCCCATTCTTTCCCACCATTATTAGTTCTCCATACTCCACCACCGGTACTTCCCATATAAAAGAGATCCGGTTGTCCAGGGACGCCCGTTACAGCAGCACTACGTCCACCACGAAAAGGACCAACGAGTCGATATTCTAAAGCGCTATACACCGAAGTATCGGGTGTCTGCGCGGTGGTTTCAAAATTGATATTTAGAGAACTAAGCAGGAAGAGGAAAATGATCTTGGCTCGCATGATTTTTATTTAATTAGATTGAGCCATAAATGTAGGGAAAATTTGGAGATTGTTTTAGATTATTCCCATTACTAATGGACATTCTAAGACAGTTTATATTCTGTTATAAAACTTTAATTTAAAATATTTTGTGTTTTATTTTTATTTTTAAAAACAAATACTTACTTTGTGCTTAGGTTGGTGCAGGACCTTTTTACGAAGTCGTTAAATAACTTCAAAACCAACTCATCGTGAACCCACCTGTCCGGTCGGCAGGTTCACAGCGCGCTTATTTTTTAAATTTTTACATAACTAAAGTGGGAATTGTCCTGCATTAGGGTGGCAGTCCTATACAAGTTCATTGCGATTGTCAGGAGTTTGATGTTGGTCTTTGCTCGCTGAGAGGCGGGCATGCACAAACCTTCGGTTAAATTCAGGGGGTGGGCCCACCCGGGTAGGGTGTATGCTTTTTAGACACCTTTAATTGTTATAATTATTTTATAAACACCTATCAAGTATTTTGTAGAAGCTATTTATTTGTATAATAAAACTAAAATTCATAATTCTAATTATCCTTGTTTTCTATCATCTGAGCTTTATTTGGTTAAGTTTTCTTGTTGAAGCAACTCATAACCAATAGTTGTTCTATAATTTAGATTTTCATATTTAACATCAAATGCTATATATTCATTATTGGGTCCTAAAATAAATCCTATCATTCCCATTCCTTCTAATTCCACCCTTATCGCCCCCTTATCAGTCCCATTATAATTTCCCAAAATCACCTCTCCAGATTTAGGTTTTCCAAATCTGATACCCAATAGGTCAGATCGAAACTCTACGATATTACTATCTTCAATAAACTTTAAGTAATGCCTTGATATTTGCCCTTCAAAATTTCCTCCACCAACCCAATCTGCAGAAACTATTAAGCTTGATTGATACCATTCACCAAATCTTATTTTCTCAATTGATTTCAATCTCGAATTTTCATTCATAATTCAAAGTGTTACGCGTTTTGAATTCATGATGCCTACTTTCCATACCCCGCTAAATCGAAAGCACCTTGACTTCTACCCTTTGATTCTTTTTCCTCCCATCTTTCGTTTTATTGGTAAACTTAGGTTTCCGTTTACCGTAACCTTTATAGAGAACTCGTTTAGGATCAATTCCTTTACCAACCAGATAGTCCGCGACTGCCTTAGCACGTGCTTCAGACAATTGATCACAAAATTCGTGTGAAGGAATGTTATTCGTATGTCCTCCAATCTCAATGGCAACAGATCCATTTTCAGTCAAAAACTCAAATAGTTCATCCATCGTCGGAATAGAAGCTGGTTCGATACTAGAACTATCTGCTTTAAAATATAATTTATCCAATCGCATGGTTTGACCTTTTCGCAAAGTAGCAGCCGTCAAGTCAGGAATTTGCTTACTTTTTAAGTTAAATTTTAGATCTGCCAAACAACCATTTTCATCTTTAACCGAAACCTCATAACTACCTGGCGCCAATTTTTCTGCTGTTGGTCCAGTAGCAGCGTTACTCCAAGTAAATTGATAATTTCCAGACCCACCTACTCCCGTAGCTTTTACTTTTCCATCCGTCGATACTTCAGAAGAAGAAGGTGTCTTTTTCAATTCAATACCTAACGGTTCTGGCTGGGATAAACTTACTTGTGCGGTCTTTTTCAATCCACTGGCATCCTCCACTTCTAAGGTATAATCTCCTGCACCTAAGTTTCCAACTGAAGCTCCGGTCTGACCATTGTTCCATGTATATTTAAAAGGTGATTTTCCACCGGTCACCGCTGCCGTTACCGCACCAGAATTATTTCCATGACAATCAATTTCTTGATCAACTTTTACAGATACCGTTAAGGGTAAAATATCTTCTGTAATATCTATACTAGCCGTGGCAGAACAACCATTACTATCTTTTATTTCTAAAGTATGTGAACCCAAACCAAGTTTTTCTGCAGTGTCAGATTTTTCTCCACTGTCCCAAGAAAAAGTATAAGGACCTTTTCCACCACTAACGGTCGCTTTTGCTTTTCCATCTTTGTTGTTCGCGGTAGCAGGTTGTACGACGGATACGGCCAATTTAATTTCGGTTGGACCTTCTAATTCCACTTCCATTGAAGCGTCTGTTCCTTCTGCATCGGTCACGACCACTTCATATTTTCCAGCAGCCAAATTTTCCGCTTTTTCGGTCGTTGCATCAGTGCCTTTCCAGACATATTTATAAGGAGGTTTTCCGCCGTTGACTGCGACCAATAATGCACCTGTTTTTTCACCAAAACAATTAATAGAATTAGTCGCTTCAGCAGTTACATTCATCGGTAGAATATCTTCCGTTATTTCAACACTCGCCGTTCCCGTACAACCATTGCTATCTTTTATATCCACCGTATGCGTACCCAATCCAAGTTTTTCTGCGGTGTCTGATTTTTCACCAGTATCCCAAGCATAAGTATAAGGACCTTTCCCACCTTCTACTTTGGCTTTGGCTTTTCCATCTTTTTGATCAACTGAAGCATTCTTTTGCACGGTCGCTGTCACCTCAATTGCTTTAGGACTTTCCAATTCTACCGTTGCGGTAGCGGCGGTTCCTTCCGCATCGGTAACGATTACTTCATATTTTCCGGCAGCCAAATTCTCCGCTTTTTCTGTTGAAGCATCCGTTCCTTTCCAGTCATATTTATAAGGCGGTTTTCCACCATTCACTGCGACCAATAAAGCACCTGTTTTTTCACCAAAACAATTGATCGTATTCGTTGCTTCCGCAGTTACATTCATTGGCAGAATATCTTCGGTGATTTCAAAATCAAATTTTACACTACAACCATTTTCATCAACAATTACGACATTTTGAGGTCCAGCACCTAATGCTTTTGCTTGATCCTTCGTCTCTCCACTACTCCATTTGTAAGTGTATTTTCCAGTTCCACCTTTCACTTTTACTTTTGCTTTTCCATCTTTTTTTCCAAGGTTAGCAGAAGCGGTTACATTTACTTCCCCCGTTAATACTTTAGGGCTTTTAATTTCCGCGGAAGCTTCACTAGCTTTGCCGCTAGCATCTGTCACCTTTACCGTATATTTTCCAGCAGGCAATTGACTAGGATTATCTCCTGCCATACTTGCATTATTCCAAGTAAACTTATAAGGTGGTTTTCCGCCATTCACATTTACTTTTAAAGATCCATCTTCTGTATCTGCACATTTTAATTCCGTCAAGACTTCAATGTTGGCATTGAGAGAAAGAATATTTTCTTCTACTGTAAAACCAGCAGTAGTATTACAACCTTTAGAATCGGTAACCACTACCTGACGATTTCCTGCTCCTAGTTGAGTAGCCTCCTCCGTTTTTTCATTCGTATCCCATTCATAGGAATATGGAGGTGTACCACCCGTAACTTTCACCTTCGCTTTTCCATCTGCATTGCCTGTACTAGCTGGAGCAATTATTTCCACGGTCAACATCAATACAGCAGGAGCCTTAACAACATATTTTGCGATGCTTGATTTTCCACTATCATCACTAACCGTGACCTCATAATTTCCAGCAGATAGACCACCTGGCGTATCTCCTTTTGCTTTATCAGAATTCCAAGCAAAACTATAAGGAGGTTTTCCACCTTCTACTCCAACAGCTAAAGATCCTTCGCTAGAGTTGGCACAATTCAATGAAGTTACTTCCTCTATCGTAATAGCGAGGTCTGCAATATTTTGTTGAATTTCTACCGTAGCCGTAGAAGAACATCCTGCATCATCCGTAACCGTAACTGTATGCGTACCTCCAGTTAAATTTTCTGCAGTCGCCTTTGTCTCTTGGTTGTCCCAATTAAATTTATAATCAGGAACACCACCTTCCACGGTAGCGGTAGCAGCAGCATCTCCTGCTCCGATTCCACTTTCGGGACGATCTTGTTTAACGATAATTTTTACCGCTGGATCATTAATCGTAACAGAAGCAGATTTATTTTTTCCTTGGCTATCCGTCACTGTCACTGTATATTCACCAGGCGCTAATCCATCAGGTTTTTCGCCTTGCATTTTCACATCGTTCCACTTATAGGTATAAGGTGGTTTTCCCCCTTCGACTACTACGGATAAAGAACCATCATACTCAAAAGCGCCACAGCTAATTGGATTTTCAACCAATGCACTAACGGTAATGGCATCTTCTTTTTCAATTAGAAATAATCCTTTATCTCTTGTTCCTACCCAAAGCGCATCATCTTGATCCACTTTAATCTGAGCAGCAAATTCACTGGTATAATATTCTGGTGCAGCAAAAGGCTCAATCGTTCCTGTTTCAGCATCAATCCGGGTTACAATCTCTGAAGCCAGCCAAAGTCTATTTTTACTATCAAGTTCTCCATCAATTAATAATCCTTTAAATTGTCGAGGGTCGAGTTCTATTTCAATCCATTTATTTTTAGAGGTTACTTCCCACATCCACTCTTCGGAAAGGACATACGTTTTACTTCCATTATAAGCCACTCCGACAAAAGCCAGATATTTTTCGTCCAAATTCCAGCGACCGTTTCGTCCCCAAACAATCCCTTCTGGTGTTCCAATCCACATTCGGCCAGCAGGATCTATTTCAATAAAATTGATAAAATTGACTTCTAAATCAGAATTGTCGCTGGTAAAATGTTTGATCAGCTGCAAGGGAGCAGTACTAAATTGGTAAAGTCCAGTTTCTGTAGTTCCGATCCATAGATGTTGTTTTCTCTCATCGAGATGAGCAGTATTAATATCAGAAAGGTCGGGAATAAACTTTTTAAGGCCTGATTTAGACACTCGAAGATCCGCGTTTCCGCTACGATACTGTAATAATGCCCATTCGTCAGCACGCAATGGCTCTTTTACCGCGTTATTGATAGAGAGTACTTTAAAAAGACCTTCAGAGTTCCCAACCCATTTTTGATTGTCTTGATCTACAAAGACATTCCAGATTGGTTTGGACTTATCAACTGCGTTGCCCCGTTCTACTCGCATTTTATCTTGCGCAGAAAGGTGAAAGGTTAGCAATAAGCAACTTAATAGCGTTAGTATTTTATTCATCATCGGATTGGTATAAAAAAACCACAAAATTAAACAAATTGGGTTAGTAGGTTTTATTTTTAATTATGAGTGCGAATCAGGGGTTGGAAATAAATATTTGAACTAAAGAAACATCATCTTCTAATTGAATTTGGGGTGTTTTGCTTCTGACTTCTGGCTTCTTGCCTTCTTTTATCGCGATAGATGGGAGCAAGAAGCTAGTAGCAAGAAGCAAGAAGCATCTTCCAAAGCCCTTTTTTATTTTAATTAGAAATTCAATTCCTGATTCACATTATTCAAATAATTCAGAATTTATAACGATAGTCAGACTTGAAATGTTATGAAGTTGTTTAATAATTCGAAAAGCAGCCGAGAACTAGAGAAAATTGTTCAAATCGAGCCTCTTTTTTAAGTTCATAGCCGCGCTATGAACGAGAAAAAAGGCGATGAGTTGAACAATTTTATCAGTTCGTAGGCCATTTTGGAGTTTTTAAACAACTTCTATGATTAAATAGGCCACTTATGTGAAAAACTAAACTTATTCTACCCTGTTTTAGCGGAAAAGTGGAATAAAATGGTACTTTTCGCTTGCTTCACACCATTTTTTTAATTCAAAGCATCATTTTGATATGCGAATACCTTACCTGCTCTTGTTTATTTTAGGCTGTACGGCTTTATCTTGTAGTTCTGTTCCAGAAAAATGCCGATATGGTAGTGCAGAACCCATTTTTGATGCTTCCTACGAGAAGGTAATAAAGCATAGTTTTAGCCAAAAAGGCCAATTAACTTATGAGCAAATTATTTTTGAAAATCAGATGGAACTAGAGATCCAACAATCCGGTTGTGATAGTATTCGGCAGGTCTTTCAGTTCAAAATCCCAGAGGATGTAAGGTCGCAAAAGGATGATTATTATAAAGAAATGACTATTCAGTTTTTTGCTTATTTAAGTCTTGTAAGCGACAAACATTTTAGCCTTCATCACCTAGGAAAGGTCGTTAGTCAACATTTTCAAGAAATAAAATTGGGAAAATCTTTTATGATGCAAGAGAACTATTATTTGAAAATAGACCGAATTTTAAGCGTAAATGAGGCGATTTTAGTCGTTGAACTAAGTAGTAGCCAGTAGTTTTATTTTATGTGTAAAATAAATATTTATTGAAAATTTTGTTTTAAGAAAACTAACTTATACATTTACAGAAGAGAAAACAAAAAAAGATAACACTCGAAACACTTACCCTAACATCCCACCAGACATATTTACTATTTTCAGCTTACTATAAATCATATTTATAGAAGCTACTTTCACGTACTATGATAAACGAATAACTATGAGTAAGCTTTTTCTTATTCTCCTTTCCTTTTGTTTGGGTATTTGGCTCATTGGTGGTTCTTGGTGGTATGCTAACAAATTTGGCGTACCAGTCCAGACGATCGCACAACCGAATGTTTTGCCCGTATTGAATGTAATGGACGGTGATTTCAAAATCACGAGCCAATCAAACTTCCATTTCCGTCATTCTAGCGCTAAAGTCGTTGTTCCATGGGAAACCGAAAAAGGCCTGAAATCCTTAGTAAATTACCTAGAAAAGCATCCTGACCGCAACGTGGTATTAACAGGTAATTATAGCCCTACCGAACAAAATCGTACGCGTTACATTGATTTGGGCTTTGCAAGAGCGGATGCTATTCGAAATTTGTTAATCAGCTATGGAGCGAATAAAAAAGATATTATTATCCAATCCATGGTGCACCAGGAGCTTAAGTTTAATAGAGGTCTATTATTCAACGGACTTTCTTTTAGTTTTGAAAAGAAAAATGAGCCTTTCACCATAATACCTCCAAAAGAGAAGGTCGTAAATACTACGAATAAGGTAGAAAGAATACGTCCTCTGAACTTATATTACGATAATAACACAGATTTTGTCCAAAGTTCTCCTCAACTAAATGATTATTTAAACAAGCTGAATACCTATTTAGACAAAAATCCAAGTTCTAAAATACTTTTAGTCGGACATACTGATAATATCGGTGCCTCCGATCAAAACAAAGAATTATCCAAAAAAAGAGCCTTTAGTGTAAAGTCATTAATGGAAAATTTTGGAATCGCTAAACAGCGCATAATGATAGACTATCAAGGCGATAAAAAGCCACTTGCTTCTAATGATACAGACAAAGGACGTAAGAAAAATCGCCGGGTAGAAGTAAGGATAATCAACTGATTATTAGATAAATGAGTAATAAAGTCTGATTTTATCTCTATGATATTGGGATAATTTTATATTCTTTATATCTTTAGGTCCATATTGAGAATAAGGTATATATTTTTATATCTTAATCAATAATCTACTGATACTTAAGAAATAAAACAATCATGCTTCAACTCGCTATCCCCGTGTTTGTACTTATGTCTGGTGCAGCTTTGCTTGGTTTTATGATTGCCTGGACCTGGCGAAAACTGGCCATTCAATCACTAGAATCTGAGCTTATTCAGATAAAAAATGTGAATTATCAAATTGAATCAGAAAGACAAAATCTAGTTCAACACGCTAATTTGCTGCAATCTGAAAAGGAAAGCCTTTTACAGTATCAATCAGAATTAGATACCGAAAAGAAAAACCTTACAAAGCATCTAGATACGCTAAATGCTGAAAAATTGACCTTAGAAAATCTTCTGCGCCAAAATAAAAGCAACGGATCTAATACGGTCAATCAGGAAAAACTAGTCTCGCTAAAAAAAGATTTGGCTATTCAACGAGCAGAAATTGAGGATAAGGAAAAAGAAATTGAACAATACCGTCAGCGAATAGCTGGTTTGCTTCCTCCATCTGAAGTGGAAGAACTAAAAACACGGTTTAAAAATAAATACAACGAGAAAAAGAGAAAGTGGGAAGATAAATATCGTAGTCTTCATTTTAAATTGCTAAAAGTAGCAAGAGAAAGAGACGAACTAAAAAAGGGAATAACTCCCACCGAAGCACCTTTAGATTTTTCTAAAAACGAATCAACTAAAGAAAAATCGTTGGATAAGATTAAAAGAAAGTTCAACGAATGGCAAGATCGTTCTGACCTAAAAGAGGGGGCTAAAAAAACAGGATTTGTCTTTTCTGACTATGGTGAAATAGAAAAAGATCCTAGCCACGATACCGAAGAAATCATTGATGATTTACAAGTTATAAGTGGTATAAATGCAAACATCGAAGGAAAATTAAATGCCCTAGGTGTTTATCGATATGAACAAATTTCTAGACTGGAGGAAAAAGATATTCTCCTGATCAATAAAATATTAGACCTCGATCCTGATTTTATTCTTAAAAATGAATGGGTCACAGAGGCAAAGAAACTTAAGTAGAAGTAGTATCAGTAATTTTGGACACCCTGTATCATTCGTGATATAGGGTTTCTTTATATCAAGAATACAAGAATATTCAATATTGGATATCCAATAATGAATATCCAATATGCCCTTCTACTCTAAAATTCATACTTTTTATTGTCAAATTTAACTAATCATATTTTATAAAGAAGAATCCTTGAGTCTTAGCTCTAAAGAAAAGTCAAAACACAGACACAGTTGAAAAGACATTCCCTTTTTTACGCAATGCTGTATTTCCCAAACCAAAAAATCAATCATTACTTATATCAATTCCTTATATTTGCACCCGAAAAGAGGCTTTTTCATCAGTATTCCTTCATTTACTAAAAACGCTTAGTAATTATGTCTATAAAAACTGTTCAAAACGTCCTTATACTCATTTAAAAATTCTTCAATAAATATAATAAAATGAATTACGATCTGATTGTCGTTGGAAGTGGCCCTGGTGGCTACGTTGCCGCTATCCGTGCCTCTCAACTAGGCCTTAAAACTGCTATCGTAGAACGCGAATCGCTCGGCGGTATTTGTCTTAACTGGGGATGTATTCCCACTAAAGCACTTATCAAAAGTGCGCAGGTATTTAATTATATCAAACATGCCGAAGACTATGGTATCACCATCAAAGATGCCAAAGCTGACTTTTCTAAAGTCATTGGTCGAAGTCGGGACGTCGCCAATGGAATGAGTAAAGGTATCTCGTTTTTGATGAAGAAAAATAAAATTGACGTCGTAATGGGAACCGGTAAATTGGTCCGTGGCAAAAAGGTAGAAGTTACCGATGATAAAGGAAAAACTCAGACACTCGAAGCCAAGCATATCATCCTTGCTACTGGTGGACGCGCACGACAGCTTCCTAACTTACCAATTGATGGAAAGAAAATCATCGGCTACCGCGAAGCAATGACTTTACCTAAGCAACCTAAAAGCATGGTGGTAGTTGGTGCAGGTGCCATTGGTGTTGAGTTCGCGTACGTGTATAGTGCCATGGGAACAGAAGTAACGGTGGTTGAATTTATGGAACAAGGGCTGGTACCTCGAGAAGATAAAGACATCTCTAAAGAACTGACGCGTACTTTCAAAAAAGAAGGCATCAAGGTTCGTGCGAATACCAGCGTAGAAAAAGTTGATACCAAAGGAAAAGGTTGTACCGTAACTTTCAAGGATCGTAAGACTGGTAAAACGGAAGAATTGAAATGTGATGTGGTACTCTCCGCTGTAGGTGTGGCACCAAATACAGAAAATATCGGATTAGAAACTTTGGGTATTAAAACTGATCGCGGGATGGTCGAAGTAGACGATTATTACCGAACCAATGTAGACGGAATTTATGCTATCGGAGATATTCTAAAAACACAAGCATTGGCCCACGTTGCTAGTGCGGAAGGAATTATCTGTGTAGAAAAAATTGCAGGACATCACCCAGCGCCTATTAACTATAATAATATTCCAGGTTGTACTTATTGTATTCCAGAAATTGCTTCTGTCGGTTATACCGAAGCTGGAGCAAAAGAAGCTGGCTACGAAATCAAAGTAGGTAAATTTCCTTTTTCTGCCTCTGGTAAAGCAAGTGCTGCTGGCGCAAAAACAGGTTTTGTCAAACTTATTTTTGATGCTAAATACGGAGAACTGCTCGGTGGACACATGATCGGAATGAACGTAACCGAAATGATCGCAGAAGTTGTAACCGCTCGTCAGTTAGAAACAACGGGACACGAAATTATTAAGACGGTTCACCCCCACCCGACGATGAGTGAGGCAGTGATGGAAGCGGCGGCGGCGGCTTATGATGAGGTGATTCACCTTTAGGTCTTTGACCGTTGAATCGCTTCGCTTGTTGAATTGTTGAAGCGCTTCGCTTGTTGAATCGTTGATTTGTTGAATTGATTGAGTAATCAGATACTTTTCAACTTTAATAGACTAGAAAATAAAAACTCCCTTGAGCGTTTGATACGGTTGAGGGAGTTTTTTTTGAAAATGGTTAACCTAAAGATTTTAGTATCTCGGTGGAAGTGCTGGTCAAAGGTTATAACCGTTTCTTGACCTGTAAATCTAATCAAGATATCAGGAGGACGGAATGGTGATGTGGAGTGGACGCAGCGATAGCA
>CALKJE010000258.1 GCA_937995675.1 uncultured Saprospiraceae bacterium | reverse complement strand
ATATCCAATTGCGCGAAGTCTTTTAAATTTATCAAAAATTGTTGGTGCGAACTTTATGCCGATCTCTGCTTCTTTAAGGGATCCGGTGATTACGGCTGGTGGGAATAAATTACGGTTGGAAGCTTTTTCGTCTTGTTGTAGTGTTTATGGTAAAGTGGATATTTTACCTGCAGCAATTGATGGTGAATTTTTAGCACAAGGAACGACCAACGTAGATTTTAATACAGAAATGATTTCGGCCTTGAGTCAAGTTGGGAAAGAGGAGGAGGTCTTTTTTTCCATCGGTAAGAAAGAATTCGTCATGCAAAAGGCAGACGAAAAAACGGTGGAAAAAAAAGTAAGCTTACCCGTTCGTTGGATCAAAGGTATGACGACTGTGCAGATTCTTTCCGCAGCTATGCAGCCTAAATTTGTGTTGAATAAATTACAAATGCAATTGCTTTTTCGAAGCATTCCTAAAGGGAATGTAAAAGCAGATTATTATCTAAGTATGCGGGGTAAAAAAACAGTGTTGAGCCCAACACCAAAACCGAACGCTTTATGTATCGGCGGGATTCATCGACTTCGATTGGCTGAGAATATTGTTTCTTTAGCATCCGGCGTTACGATCTATGGAATGGAAGGAGACAATGCCATAGCGTTTTTATTTCAGTTGCCAGATCTTCGATTTACCATGATCTTATCGCGTAGTCATTGGCGCGGATTCTCAGGCGAGGGGAGTGGACTAAAAAATCTGGTGGAAGAAATCCCAGAAGTGTGGCTTAAAAAATTAGATACCTATGCAAAAATCAAAGAAGAATTCTCTGCACAAGATCCAATCTTTAAAGAGATAAAGGGAACGGATTTTTTAAGCGTAGCGACACGATTATCAGCGATGGGATTATTAGGATATGATTTAAAAGATCAAGTTTATTATTACCGAAAACTTCCTTTTAAAATTAACCGTATCGAAAGCCTTAACCCGAGATATAAAAATGCATTGAAAATTATCCGGAAGGCGACCTATGAATTGATTAAGTCCTCTGATGAACTTACAGAAGCAAAAATACCTGGAAGTGGTGTCCAACATACCGTGATTATTTCGCCCGATCAAGCTCGCTGTACTTGTACCTGGTATGCGGAACATCAAAATAATCGAGGTGAATGCAAGCATATTTTGGCCACCAGAATTTTAAAAAATAATACGGATAAAGAACTAGAAGCTTTATTAAAAGAATTGGATTTATGAGAATTATAAAAGCATTTGAAGCACGAATCGAAGCAGAACAAATTTTGGGAACGCTTGAGTGGATCCGAGAATGGGATTATAAAGAAATGAATAAATTGAGAGAATTCATTCTTGAAAATGAGGAAAGAATTGAGCGGACCTTTTCTAAAAAACAAAAGACAATCGCCTATTTTATCGGCCATCTTTTTACCTATGTTACGAATGTCTTAGAACATAAAATTGACTTTTCGAAATTAGGCGACGAAGGAATTCAAGAATTGATGACCTATTATCGACTGGATAAACCGGAGGAGCGCTATAAAGAAATAAAAGCGGATATCAATGGTCCTGAAAGTTTTATGACCTCAATTCCCTATAGGGTGATCTATGAACTTTATCAAAGAAAAAAAGTCCCTTTCGACCGACAAATATTTGTAGGTTGTCTTACCCGTTTTAATGCTTGGCATGGTGGGCAATACAAAAAAGAACTCTCTGAAACTGCCAAAGCTAAATTAACGACGATATTTCCTACCGATGAATTTTCTTTAGATATTTTAATGGCGGTTTTTGAAATGGAGCTGGGAGTCAATACTGCTTTTTATCTGAGTAAAGAATACAATATCGGAGGGGTGATCATTGCTTTGGTGGATTTAAAAATTTTAGATAAAGAGAAAATCCAATTAAAAATATTTGAAGCATTCAATAATCCTAGTCTCAAACAAACAACGCATGCTTGGGCTAGAAATGTTCATAGAGATTTAGAATTTTCTTTGGAAGAACTAATGCCACATCAAGATAAGTTGATCAACTTGTTAGAAAATGATCGAAATCTTTTAGCGGTGTATGGTTTACAAGTTTTAAAAAAATTGAGCAAGTCCCCAGATTTTAATTGGAGGTTGTTTATTGATAAATTAGAAGGAATTGTCTTTCGAGAAAAATTTAATAGTGGATTTAATCTTGCGCTTGGGATCTTACAAAAATTATTAAAAGATCAACCTAACTTAGGCCAAAAAGTTTGTATTAATCTTGCTCCTATATTTTTACAACCGGATCATAAAGTTCAACTCAAAGCAAAAAATATTTTTGTCTTAACTCCTCCAGATCTGGCCATTATCACCGCTTTAGAACCTTATGTTGCGTCCATGCATTCGGAAGTGAAAAAAGAATTGGCTGCCTTTATTTCACAAGAGCATCAAGAAGAATTGGCAACGGAAGTATATGAAGAAGTTGCCTTTAAATATGCTTCCTTAGATGAGGTCGATGAGTTAAAATATATCACTGAAGAAATAGATTTTATTTTTCAATGTTCTAAAGTCTTAAAGAGTCAAGACCCGATTGAGGCAGAATTATTCTTAGAAGCCTTGCCTCGATTTTATGATTTAAAAACCAATAAAGCTTTAAAGCCTGCCCTAAAACAAGCAAGTAGAGCCATTCATTTTACGAATAAAATGGGACCTCACCAATTGATGTTAGCCAAGTTAATTCGAGTTTGGCTAGATCCATCGGAGGCTTCTTTTAAGGAAGAACTTGAAAATTTGGAGAAGATCTTAAAAAAAGAACGGGACCATTATTCGGCTAGTTTGTGGATGACTTTTTTTAAAATGATTTCTCAGGTTGTTTATACTGCTGAACGGTTTGGTAAGGATGTCGAAAAACTTCCGCTTTTAAGCACGGCTACTCATACCAATGGGCAGATTCATCCCGCTGTTTTTTTAGACCGTCTGATGGCTTACGAAACTGCTAACAGCTTACCAGACGAAGGCGATTTTAATCGTGCGCTTTGTCGGATCAATCGTTGGACGAAGTTTAAGCAAACGGCAGTTTCTAAAAATAACAAAAGTGAATATCGGAAGATTCTTGCTTATTTGTTAGATGGAAAAAAGGCTTTTGACTCCGATGAAATTCAAGACTTAGAAACGAGTTGGTTAACCGCCTTTTCGCTTAAAAATCCCACCAAAGCAATTGATGCGACCTTGGCCTTTCAGGTAGATGAGCAATGGTGGAAACCTGAAAAGAAAATGTCCTGGAATGCGGGTAGGAAGTATAGTGAAATCGACAATTATAGTTGGGCTACCATTGATTTTAATTTGGTCGGATTTGAAGAATATTTAGAAAAGGATTGCTTTTTTGGCTATAGCTTGGTTCATAAATATTTAGGTGTGTCAGATATTCCATTTTGGTTTTTTAGAGATATGTTTCAAACCGAAACCCTATTCCTAAATACTGCGATCGGGAATTTTTCTTTTCTAGAATTATACGCTGATAATGCCAAGGTGGTACTGAACATGATTAATTATGCCAATGGAAACTTAAAACCGATTTATGAAGCCGGACATATATTTTTAGTGATTAGTATGTTTTGTCAAGACCGAAGTTGTCGTGCTGCCGCCTTAGATTGGTTATGTCAATTGATTGAAAATAAACTACTAAATCTAACCCATTTTATCAACGCAGTAATAGAGTTATTGGCCAGTCCCAAGCATCCTGTCCCGATTGGACGTGTCACCGAACAATTCAACGAATTGATCTCCCTTCACGGTACGTATGAAAACGTAGCTTATCAAACTTTAAAAGAATTGATTCCTGCCGTAGATATTGACAATTTACCAAAAGGATTTTCTAAAGTGCTCAATCATTTTTATGAAGTATATCAAAATTCACCGGAGCCACTTTCTAAGGAAATGAGTAATCAGTTAAAGGCCATGACGAAGGTGAAAACAGTGAAGAAAGTAGCTGAGAAAATTTTGGAAGGGTAGGAGTAGGTTATTTTGTTCAAGTACTTATCTATTGTTTAGTTAAAAGGAGAAGAAAAACAACAAGTGTAATGATAGAATTAATAGTTGGAGTATGTTTCTTTATGTTAGGAACCTATCTTATGTACTTTGCAATTAGGGAGATGATTTATGAACGTAAAAAAAATAATAAAATATCTAGGTTTAATTTGGTCGTATTTTTAAAAGCAAGCTTGCTTTTAGTGTTAGGACTAGCTCTTGTTTTTAGAGTAGATAAACTGTTATAAAAGATATCAGTTGATAAATATTGGTATTCTCTTTAGTACTCGAATTTAACTTCAATATAAGCCAACAACACGATTGAAGTGTTTGATTTTGCATTTGCGGTTGCATTTGATTTTTTTTAAAGCACCTCAAAATCTCTAATAATTCCCATCCAACCGAACCACCTCCAAGCCTTCCAATTCCTCCAATTCATCACCCATTTTATCACTCAAGGCCATCAAAATAAAATGACCTCCGAGTCGAGTTCCCGCAGCGATACACCAATCTTTTTTTGAGGGAAATAAATAAGCACTAAGATAAGGATACGGTTGATTGAGTAGCAAATTTTGTTCTTGAAAGCTAGTGGGCCAATCCGCCATTTTGATCACTTTGATCCAGTCCTTTTGATATTCGGTATGAAGACTACCGAGTTGAAAATTTCCATAATCAAATTGTCGAACCTTCTTTTTTTCTCCTATCCAATCCACCAAAGTATTAAGGACGGTTGTTTCATAATCAATCGAACGTTGTAATTGAATTGGTTTTTTTCCAAGTTTACGGTAGAGCTCTTGGACACCTAAAGTGGAAGAAAAAGGAAGGTCGTATTGCTCAGCTAATTCCTGTAAGTAGATCGGGCGTAGAAATTCCTCTTTTATTTTTTCCCAGTTACCCGCTTCAAAAAACACTTTTCCAATCGCCGCTCGTGCATTCAGTTCTGCCACCGAGTCGGGCAGCGTAGGATAGGTGTCCTCTGGAAATTTATCCGCAAAAGCAAAAGGAAGATAGATCTTATAATACCGATCAAAGATAGGAGGAAAAACGCCTGCTAAGTCCCCAACAGTCTTACCTCTGGTAGTCTTGATCAGCCAATTCATCCAACGTGGCAGATTTTTGATCATGTTTTTGGTTTGAAAGCGTTTTATAAGAGGCGGGGTTGAGCAGACTTGTTGAGATTGTTCTGTTAAAGTGTGTCAGCGGGCGAGGCTTCCCTGTCTGACTGGTCATCCAGGCAGGCTTTAGAGCCTGCTCCGCAGTATTGCGGAGATTAGAGGCGCGGGCGGCAAAATGACACACTTGAGGGAACAGTCCCAATTTGTTTAAAAGCAAAGGTACATAGTAATAATGAAAGCATCCTATTTTTACCCCCTGAAATCAAAAATTAGTATCTTTCAAGCTGAAAGAATTTTTGCTGCTGACTTCTTGTCATTTGCTTCTTGCCCTCTTCTATGCGTTTGCTACGATTGCCTTGAGGTCGCCAGAAGCCAGAAGCCAGAAGCCAGAAGCCAGAAGCCAGAAGCCAGAAGCCAGAAGCCAGAAGTCAGAAGCCAGAAGCCAGAAGCCAGAAGCCAGAAGCCAGAAGCAAAATCACTGATTCACTAAAAATAAACACC
>CALKJE010000257.1 GCA_937995675.1 uncultured Saprospiraceae bacterium | reverse complement strand
ATTCACATTCATCTTATACGTCTTCCCAATCGGAACGGTATAACCTGCCACGATAATCTTGTTTCCTTCTACTACCCGAACATGTTCCTTGGCGACGATAAAAGATTTATGAACTTGAAAAAAATGTTTTTTTGGTAATAGGTTATTGAGGTCAGAAATTTTTTCTCGGACGGTGATTGTTTCGTTTTTGGTGACAATGTTACAGTAATTTCCGCGAGCTTCGACAAAGAGGATATCACGAGATTTTACTTGAATTGTTTTTTTATTAGAACGAAAAAAGAAACGCTCTTCAGTTGTTGAACTTGGAGTTTCTACCGGAGGCGTAGTAGGTGGTTTTATGTTCACTTTATTGGTGGCTTTGACAAACCGTTCGAAGCTAAAAGGTTTTAATAAATAATCTGTGATGTTGAGTTCATAGCCTTCGATGGCATTTTCTTTATAGGCAGTGGTAACGATAACTTTGGGAGGATTAGATAGTGTTTTTAGGAAATCAAAACCTTTCATTTTTGGCATATTTAAATCCAAAAAAATAAGATCTGCCGAATGATTACTCAAATACGCAATTGCCTCAAAAGCATCATAGCAATTTTGTACCAATTCCATATTGGGCAATAGATCACAATATTCTTTGATGATATCGTGCGCAATACTTTCGTCGTCTACAATGATGTATCGGATCATTTGAGTTGCAATTTTAACTTGGCTTCGTAAATATTTTCTTTATTAGAAAACGAATTAGTATGCTTTTGGGGATAAGCAATTTCCAATCTCCGTTTTAGATTTTTTAAACCAATTCCATCTTGGTCGTTAACCTCTTCTGGATCAAAATTATTTTTCACTTCAAAAAGCACGGTATCGTCTAATGCGATTAATTTGAGGTGAACAAAAGCGCCCGTTCGAATATTTTCTACGCCGTGCTTAAAAGCATTTTCTAAAAGATTGATAAAAAGAAGTGGTAAAATTTCTGCTTCTTCATTTTCAATCGCTTCTTCAAAACGAATATCTATTTCCTTGTGGTAACGCATTCGATGTAACTCCAAATAATTTTTTAGATAAGTCAATTCTTCTTTGATCGTCACTTTTTCTTGCTGTCCCTCGTAGATGCTATAACGCATCATATCCGAAAGTTTTAAAACCATATGTCGTGCCTTGTTTTTGTCTTTTTCAATCAGTCCATAAAGATTATTTAAGGTGTTAAAAAAGAAGTGAGGATTGATCTGACTTTGTAAATGCTTTAACTCAATATTCGTTTTTTCTTTCTTTACGACTAACGTCGATTTTATCTGTCCCATGATCCAACGCACCCCAAAAAAAATCAACAAAGCGAAATAGAAAAACGTCAAAATCGAAAAAGTAGGCTCACTATCCTCCATAGATTCTAACGCAATCAAAGACCCTCCTGCTATAATGGCAAAAGCCCAATAAGCGATAATTCGATAATGATTTCTAAGCATATTTAACAAACGATTTAGATAAGTACATGTTCAAAATAATTAATAACCTATGACGGTGTCTTTTTTATTTATACTTCGTTAAAAAGCCTCGCGATAGCTACGGCTATCACTACGTTTTTTGCCTCGTCTAAACAAAAAATACCCTCGGTCATAGCCTATCATTATTCTTGACCAAGTACTTACAATAATCGTCAAGATACGGAAACAAATCAAGTAAGTTGATAAACAGTTTTCTAGCTGGGATGAACATACTCAAAACTGGGATGAAATCACCTCATAACCGCCTATTTGTTGTCTATCCCAAAACCAAACCCTTTGATCCCAATAACTTGCAAACGGATTTTAAGGCCTTTAAGTTTGTTTTAAAATATCGATTATTGGTCGGTTTAAATCTAGTGTATTTTACGTTCGAAGGAAGCAAACTAGCTAACCGGCCAACCGGCAAATTAAAAAATATGAACCATCTTAAAATTACCAATCTCTCCAAGATTTATCCGAACGGTGTAAAAGCCTTGCAACAGGTATCGCTAGATATTCCAGTAGGAATGTTTGGATTACTAGGACCCAATGGTGCTGGAAAATCTACCTTGATGCGAACCATCGCTACCTTACAAGAACCAGACGAAGGAATAATCCAATTTGGTGAATTCAACACCGCCGAAAACAAAATGGAGATTAGAAAAATCCTTGGATATCTTCCCCAACAATACGGTCTGTACCCAAAAGTATCGGCTGAAGTATTATTAAATCACCTTGCCGTTCTAAAGGGTTTGACCAACAAACAAGAACGGAAAGAAATGGTGGCTGCCTTACTAGAAAAGACAAATTTATATCGAGTCCGAAAACAAAACCTAGGCGGATTTTCCGGAGGAATGAAACAACGGTTCGGTATCGCACAAGCCTTGCTAACCAATCCTAAACTACTAATCGTCGATGAACCAACCGCTGGCCTCGACCCAGGAGAACGCAATCGATTTTACAATATCCTCAGCGAAATCAGTGAACAAACCGTCGTCATTCTTTCCTCCCATATCGTAGATGACATCAAAGAACTCTGCACCAATATGGCCATCATCAATCGAGGTCAAGTAATCCTCTCCGGCAAACCACAAACACTCCTAAAAGAACTAGAAGGCAAGATCTACCAAAAGACCATCCAAAAAGAAGAACGATCAAATTACCATCATCATTACCAAGTCCTTTCCGAAAAATTATTCCTAGGAAACCCCATTATCAACATCCTTAGCGAAACCCCACCAGCCAACGGATTCACCCAAGTTCCCGCAACTTTAGAAGACGTCTATTTTTCAAATATCGAAAAGAATAATTGAGCAAAGTAAACACGATAAAAGATTATACACGATAGAAGATTTATACGATAAAAGGTTTACACGATAGAAGATTTACACGAAAAAAGATTTACACGATAAAAGGTTTACACGAAAAAAGATTTACACGATAGAAGATTTACACGATAGAAGGTCTCTGCGCCTCTGCGCGACAAAAACAATAAAAGATATTCACGATAGAAGGTCTCTGCGCCTCTGCGTTCTCTGCGAGAAAAAAACTAGTAACAACAACTCAACATCTCATGATAACCGAAATATACAAATTTGAAATCCAATATCGATTAAAACGCCCTGAGACCTATATCTTCTTTTTATTTATTTTCCTATTTGCCTTAGGCGGCGTAGAGTTTATATTCGAAGGAAAATCCTTAGGACTAGTCAAAAAAAATGCACCCATCGTCGTTGCAAAAACCATGGCAGCCATTACTGGTATTTTAATGATGATCGTTTCCTTAGTGATGGGGACAGCCGTCTTACGAGATTTTAAATTCGATTTTCAGGCGCTGATGTTTGTCAATCCGATCAATAAAAAAGATTATTTATTAGGAAAATTTTTAGGCTCGTTTACCGTCTTACTTTTTATTTTTAGTGGACTCTTGTGGGGAATGATTTTGGGAGAGTATATGCCTTGGCGACATCCAGATGATTTATTGCCGTTTCAGTTGAAAACTTATATTTATACTTTTTTGACCATCGTTTTACCCGGATTATTTTTTGGGAGTATTTTATTTTTTGTAACAGGAGCTTTGTCTCGGAGTATGATGGTGATTTATACACAAGGTATTTTCTTGTTCGTTGTCTTTATATTGACCAAAGCAATTAGTAATGAATATTTACAAGCGGTTTTAGATCCATTTTCCTTGACGACGACGAGTCGAATGGTCGACTTATGGACGCCAGAAGAAAAGAATGTCAGATTGATTCCATTCTCCGGAGTGTTGTTGGTGAATAAAATATTTTGGTTAGCGGTTGGTTTTTTGACCGGATGGATTGGGTATAAAAAGTTTGATCTAGTATTGAACCATCGGAAGAAAGTAAAAAATAAAAAAGAGGAGGTTCTAACGAATGATGATGACAATTTTGTTTTTAGAAAACCGGAAATTACTTTAGGAACGCATTTTTCTGATCGAGTAACTCAGTTATTTCATTTGAGTTGGTTTTACTTTATTTCTATTTTTAAACAAGTTTCCTTTTTGGCAATTTTAGTTTGTGGTGGAATAATTATTATGATTAATTCTATCAATTTGGGAACGGTACATGGCGTAGATAGTTTTCCAAAAACGTATTTTATTATTGCCGAATTACAGGAGATGTCGCTGTACTTTTTTCTGATTATCTTGGTTTTTTATGCTGGTGAAATTATTTGGAAAGAAAGAGATGTGAAATTTGATTTGATTTTTGCAGCCACACCCATTCCTGATTTTACGCAGGTCTTTGCCAAGTTTTTAGGACTGTCATTGATCTATTTAACCTTATTGGTGTCCTTAATTTTTTATGGCGTCAGCTTTCAGACCTTAAGTGGGTTTTACGAATATGATTGGCTGGTTTATGCCGGAGGATTTTTCTTAGAGTTATTTCCTTTTTTATTATTGTTTACCATTGTCGCTTTTTTCTTTCAAGTGATGACCAATCGGAAATATGTAGGATTTATTTTGACCTTGGCATTTTTCGTAGCAACGGTTTTAGTGCAAGCGCTCGGAGTAGATCATGATTTATTTTTATTTGGTGGAAAAACATTGCCGAGTTATTCGGATATGAATGGATATGGAGAAGTTCTGTCTTATTTTTTATTGGTAAAATTCTATTGGTTAATTTTTGGAATGCTACTCTTGATTATCTGTTCTATATTGATGACTAGAGGAACGGAAACAACACTAAAAAAGCGATGGGATTTTATCGCTCAACGATTCACACCTTCCTTAAAAAAGATGACTGCGGTTTTATCTATGATTTTTATCGGAACGGCCAGCTTTATTTTTTATCAAACTAATATTGAAAACGAATATTGGAGTTTAAACCGAAAACAGACCTTTCGCGCCGACTATGAAAAGACTTTAAGTAAATGGGAATATTTACCCCAACCCAAAATTACCGATGTAGAATTAAACCTAGATTTATTTCCAAATAAAAAAGAATATTTTCTAACTGGCGAATTCCTACTCACCAATAAAACCGAATCTCCCATCAAGGAAATTCACCTCCAAAAATTACTAGATGATCAAGTCAAACTGGAAAATATAATTTTCAATACACCAATCACTATAAATAACTCCTATGAAAAATTCGGCTATACCATTTACACTCTAAAAAAACCATTAACAAAAGGGGATACCCTAAAAATGAATTTTACACAAACCTATAAAGCCAAATCTTTCTCCGGAGAAAAACCTAGAAAAGGCCTAAATAAAAACGGCACCTTTCTAACCAACGACGATTTTCCCACCTTTGGCTATAACCGAAAATATGAACTAGAAGATCCCCGAACACGAGCAGCATACGACCTCCCCGCCGAAAAAATCATTCTCCCTGAAAATCAAAAAATAGAGGAGACTCGTGGGCGCTCGATAAGCGATGCCGACCTAATAAATTTTTCTATTACAACGAGCACCTCTTCTGATCAGCAAGTCATCGCTCCGGGTACCTTAGAAAAAAAATGGACCGCAGATAATCGAAATTATTTTACTTATAAAATGGAAATTCCCATGATCAATTTCTATTCAATTCTTTCCGGTAAATATCAAGTACAAAAAGATGAGTGGTTGTTTAAAACAGATTCAACACGGACCGATTTAGAAATATATTATCACCAAGGCCACGAATATAATCTAGATAGAATGATGGCTTCCATGAAAGCTTCGCTGAATTACTACAGCAGACACTTTAGTCCATATCAATACAACCACCTTCGGATTGTCGAGTTCCCTCGCTTTGCTGATTTTGCGCAGTCTTTTCCCGGCACGATTCCATTTTCTGAATCAATAGGTTTTGTCTTAGATATTAATGATGAAAAAGACGTAGACATGGTTTTTTATATCACCGCTCATGAAACTGCGCACCAATGGTGGGGCATGCAAATCGAAGCTGCCAATGTCCCTGGTCGAAATATGATTTTAGAATCCCTAGCTCAATACTCAGCGCTGATGGTAATGAAAGAAAATTTTCCAGATCATAAGATCCAACAATTCTTAGATCTACAATTAGAAAATTATTTAGAGAAACGTAATAAAGCAACCAAAGAAGAACCACCTTTGGCTCAGGTAGAAAAACAAGATTATATCTATTATGAAAAAGGCGCCATCAATTTTTATACCTTTCAAGAATCTATCGGAGCAAAAAATGTCAACCGCGCGCTCTGCCAATTTATCCAAGACTGGAATAATCAAAATGGTGTTCTAAAAAAACAAACAGACCGTTATCCCAAGACGGATGACCTGCTAGGATACTTCCGAGAAGTTACACCGGATTCACTGCAGTATCTAATCACAGAGCTTTTCGAGTAGAGATGGTCGGCAAGAGCGAATTGTAATTCGCCCCGACCAATCGACTTTGAGGGAACCAAAAACCACTTTTCGATCGTTAAAGAAGGGAAAGTCAGCGTCGGCTTTGAAAACAAATAACTCATGTCCACCAAGATCTGCGCCATCTGTGAAAGGAGTTTAGGCAATGAAAAAGTAATTTCCAAACACCACCTGATTCCCAAATCAGAAGGAGGCCGCTATTCCCCAACCATCCTTATTCACAATATCTGCCACCAAAAAATCCATAGCGTATTTTCCGAAAAAGAACTCCGAGACGAATACCACACCGTCGAAAGCCTACGCAACCACGAAGAAATCCAAAAGTTTATCAAATGGGTTTCAAAGAAAGACAAAGACTTCTACCAACGAAATAAACGAATGAAACGACGATAGTCGGTAGCGTAGGAAAGATCTGTGGAGATGGTAGGCAAGGACTGTCAGAGTGCCAATCGGGTAGAGAGGACGGTCACGGGCGTCGCAAGGCCGATCCAGTCGCGAGGATAGTCGAGGGCGTCGGTAAGGTCGGTCTGCAAGGGCGAATTGCAATTCGCCCCAACGGACGCCCCAACGACTGCTCCACTGACCGACCGACAAATCTAAACTTTTCGTACCTTTGCCGCCAATAAAAACAACCGCAAATCATGTCTGATTATAAATACGATTTAAGAGGCGTTTCTGCTACCAAAGATGATGTCCATAAGGCGATCAAACACTTAGATAAAGGCCTGTATCCCAATGCTTT
>CALKJE010000256.1 GCA_937995675.1 uncultured Saprospiraceae bacterium | reverse complement strand
AACGATGAATTTTTTAATAATATAAATATTCATATTTGATTTACGAAAAAAGATATACACGTCCTAAGTGTCTCTGCGCCTCCGCGCCTCTGCGAGAAATACACCTTTTAGAGCAAACTCAATGATTCAACACTTCAACATCTCTTACAATTCCTTAATTACTTTCAAACTAATATCCATACTCTGTGCCGAATGTGTCAAAGCACCAGAAGAGATAAAGTCTACACCAGTCTGCGCTACTTTTCGAACGGTATTAATTGTAATTCCGCCAGAAGCTTCTGATTCAAATTTTCCATCAATCGTCAAAACAGCTTCTCGCAAAATAGGAATATCGAAATTATCCAGCATGATTCGAGTAACATTGCCCACGTTCATTACTTCGTAAAGTTCCATTAGGTTTCGAACCTCGACAGTAATACCCAAATCTAAATTATTTTCTTTTAGATATTCATTAACCCGCTCGATCGCTTTGGTAATACTACCACAAGCATCAATATGATTATCCTTGATCATGATCCAATCATAAAGACCATAACGATAGTTATGACAACCGCCAATTTTCACAGCCCATTTTTCTAAAAAACGAAGTAAAGGAGTTGTTTTTCGCGTATCAAGAATTTTTACATCTAGATCTTCTACCTCAAAAGAAAAACGATTACTCAGCGTGGCAATACCACTCATTCGCTGCATCGTATTGAGCACCAATCTTTCAGCCATCAGCATAGCACGAGCATTGCAATCAACCTCAAAGACGATATCGCCATAGTTGACGCTTGCTCCGTCTTTCATGTATAGATCTATTTTACTTTTAGGATCGACCTTTTTAAAAATATGTTGCGCTAATTCTACTCCGGCAACTACTCCAGCATCTTTGATAAGTAGCTTAGAACGCGTACGTGCACCAGGAGGAATACAAGCCAAAGAAGTATGATCTCCGTCACGAACATCTTCGTGCAAGGCTTGCTCGATAAATTGATCAATTTGTTGATCGGTAATTTTTTGCGTAAAATCCATAAGTGGGTTTAGGTTTTTTCAAAAGACAAAATGAAGTTTGTCCAATTTTTTCTAATTGTGGTTAATTAATGGAAGTTTAAACAACTTCAATAATCAGTCCTGATTCGGTGAATCTTTTTTGAGGTGTTTAACAGTTTCGTCAAGTTGTTCATAGAATTCTGCACCATATTTTCTAACAAGTGCGTCTTTGACAAATCGATAAACGGGTAATTTTTCTTTTTTTCCAAGCGAACAGGCGGCACTACAAATATCCCATTCGTCATAATTGAGTGCTTCGAAAGACCGGTCTTCGTCTTTGTTTACCCTGATTGGATAAAGATGACAAGAGATTGGTTTATAAAAATCCGTAACGCCAGCTCGATATGCTTGTTCGATACCACATTTAGCGATCCCTAATTCATCTTTGGTCATATAAACACAGGCGCCGTTTTTAAGGAGAGAAGTTCCATATTCTTTAGGTTCTTCAAAAAAGGTGAATAATCCCTTTTTCTCAATTTCGGCGATCCCTTCGGGAGCTAGATAAGGTTTGATATCATCGTAAATGGCCTCTATTTTCTTCATTTCGTCCTCTTCCAAGGGTGCACCAAAATCTCCTTCCCAGCAACAAGCGCCTTTACAAGCGTTTAAATTACAGAGGAAATGTTCGTCTATGACCGCATCACTAATCAAAATCTCGTCAATAATAATCATTTCCGCTTTTTTTGAACAACTTCTTTTAAAGTAATCAATAGAAAGTTGTATTTTGCCAAATAAATAAGAATCGTAAAATTATGAAAAAAATACTCTTTTGCCTACTCTGCTTGTTTCCAGTAGTTTTTTTACAAGCACAAAAAAACATGGTAGATAGCCAAGCTGCTGAACGAACGGCTAAATTAACGCAAGTTTTGACACTTGATAGTGATCAAGAAGCTGCCGTTTTAAAAATCCAAGAGCGCAAGTCTGCTCAAGTAGCTGAATTAAGAGATCTTAAACAAAGTGATCCATCTAAATACTACAAAAAATTGCAAAGTATTCACCAAGGTAACGAAATTGCTGTACAGCGATTGTTGAGAAAAGAACAACTAAAAGCTTATCACGCCGAGCGACATGCATTGCGATTACAAAAATCACAGTTAGTAAAGAAAATGAAAGCATCCAATGCTTCTAAATTGGATATAGATGAAGCAGTTCGCCGTATTGAATACGACTTTGCATACTAACTCAAATTTCGTGTTTTCTCTACCTCAAGAAATTGATATGGGGATAAATTTTAATTTTATAGAACTTTTTGAAACAGAAGAGGTTAATTATTTGTAACTAACCTTATATATGTAATGTATTCTAATCAATACAAGTAAATTTTTTGCTTAAACACAAATAAAACTGAACGCAGATAAAATGGATCCGTTAAAAAAACAATTTCAAGAAAAAGCAATTGCCCTTCGGGATGAAGTAAAATCGCTACTGAAAGTACACCGGGATAAGAAAGTAGGAGAAGTCCAACTAGGAAATGTCTTCGGAGGTATGCGAGGTGTAAAAAGTATGATTTGGGAGACTTCTAATCTTGACCCAATCGAAGGAATCCGTTTTAGGGGATATTCTATACCTGAATTAAGAGAAAAATTACCAACTGCAGAAGGAGATAAAGAACCTTTACCTGAAGCATTGTTTTGGTTAATGCTTACAGGAGATCTTCCTACCAAGGAGCAGACTGACTGGGTAAGTGAGCAATGGAGAGAACGAGCGGAGGTACCTGCACACACCTTCTCAGTGTTAGATGCATTACCAGCAGATACACATCCAATGACGCAATTCAGTATTGCAATTGTTTCATTACAATCAGAAAGTGTTTTTGCAAAGAGATATGCAGAAGGAATTAGCAAATACGATTATTGGGATCCGACTTATGAAGATACCATGAATTTGATTGCTCGTCTACCAAGAGTAGCAGCTTATATCTATCGTCGTACCTTCCACGGTGGAGACCATATCGCAGCAGACCCTACTTTGGATTGGGCCGCTAACTTTGCACACATGTTGGGCGTAAAAGACAACGACTTTAAGTCTTTGATGCGATTATACTTAACGATTCATGCTGATCACGAAGGTGGAAATGCTTCTGCTCACGCGACTCACTTAGTAGGTTCTACCCTTAGTGATGCTTATTTTTCATTAGCAGGTGGTATGAATGCCTTAGCTGGACCACTACATGGATTGGCTAATCAGGAAGTAATTAAGTGGATATTTGAAATGATTGAAAGTCTTGGAACGCGCCAGCCAACCAAGGAACAAATCAAAGAATATGTAAACAAGACTTTATCTGAAGGCAAAGTAATTCCTGGTTACGGACACGCAGTACTTCGGGAGCCTGATCCACGATTTACAGCACAACGTAAATTTGCGGAAGATTATATTAAGGACTCTGATATTGTTAATGTAGTATGGAAATGCTTCGACGTGATTCCTGATATCTTGAAAGGACTTGGCAAAGTGAAAAATCCATGGCCGAATGTTGATGCGCACTCTGGTGCTATTCTAGTGCATTATGGTATTAAAGAATATAGCTTTTATACCGTATTATTCGGTGTTTCTCGTGCACTTGGAGTATTGTCTGCCATGTGCTGGTCACGTGCGCTTGGCTTCCCATTAGAAAGACCTAAATCCGTTACAATAGAATGGGTAAAGGAATTTTTGAAAACACAAGAAGAAGAAATTACCATGAATTAAGATTTATGGTATAATTTAAATTTGTGATTGGCTCAAAAAGATATATTTTTGGGCCAATTATTATTTTAGGGATGTATTATTCCTTTGATAGATAGTTCTATAAACAACTAACCAAATTAGATAAGGTCTTAATAATCAAAACAAAGATATTATGAATGCACCAAAAGAATTAAAATATACCAAAGATCATGAATGGGTGAGTATTGACGGAGATGTAGCCACAATAGGAATTACAGACTTTGCTCAAAAAGAGCTAGACGAGTTGGTATACGTGGAGGTAGAAACGGTAGGAGAGACACTTGCGAAAGAAGAAGTTTTCGGGACTGTTGAAGCTGTAAAAACAACTTCTGATTTATTTATGCCTGTTTCTGGTGAAATTATCGAATTCAACAAAGAGTTAGATGAAAATGAAGGAGATAACCCAACCATGGTTAACGAAGATCCTTATGGAAAAGGTTGGATTGTAAAGGTTAAGTTGTCTGATCCGGCTGAATTGGAAGAACTAATGGATTCGGCAGCATATATTGACCTAGTAAGCTAAAACCTAACTGGGATAAAGAAAAATAAAAAAAATCATTCTTTACCCACCAAAAATTATTTGCATAGCATCTTATTAATAAGAACTTGTCCAAACTTTCTAATTATAGCCAAATAATGGAAGTTTAGACAAGTTTCAGAGTACGAAGGTACTTATTCAAGATCAATAATTTGAAATACTTTATTCCGGCCATTCTTTGGAGTTTTTTGATCCTTTTTTTGTCAACAACAGGAGGGATCAATCTGCCCGCTAGTTGGTGGGATTTGGTTTCGTTGGATAAAGTTGGACACTTAGTGGTTTACGGAATATTCTGTATGCTATTATTAGGAGGCTTTACGCATAATCGAAGTCTAGCCTTAGAGCAAAAAGGGGTCATTATTGCGCTTGGAGTCAGTATTATCTACGGAATTGGTATGGAAGTGATCCAATATACCTTTTTCCCCGGCAGATTTTTTGAGATACCGGATATTATTGCTAATATTATCGGTTCATTCTTAGGACTATATTTATTTAAACGTTATTATTCATAAAAATTTCTATCTATGTCAGACATCGCAGTAACAGGTAGCACGCTGGTCGGATTATTATTCGGCTTTTTGGTACTTGTCGTAGGCCTGATCTTTTTGATCAAAGGGCGATTTAAAAGTAGTGGAGATTCGGATTTACGAGAGGCCTATGCCAATCAACCCAATAAGTCCCCACTAACCGGAAGAACTAAATATCCACAAGTGGATGCTTTCAGTATGAGTGGAACTTTCTTTAACACTGGGTTATTGATTGCACTCGCTATCACTATTTTAGCTTTTAGCTGGACTACTTACGAGGATGTAGTAATCATTCCTGATGGTGCCCTAGAGCTAGATGATGATATCGAAGTTGAGCCACCTCGAACGGCCGAACCACCACCACCTCCACCACCTCCTCCACCTCCAGTTATCGAAGAGGTACCGGCTCATAAATTCGTGAGCTGCTTGGGCAGATGAAGCTTGATTG
>CALKJE010000255.1 GCA_937995675.1 uncultured Saprospiraceae bacterium | reverse complement strand
GCTTATCCTGATAAGTCCGGTGACATAATTTTCCAGAGATAGCAACCTGCTTTCCTTTCTTAAAATACATGCCCATAATCTCCGCTGTTTTTCCCCAGGCGGTTAAATTATGCCATTGCGTCTCCTCTACTTTTTCTCCTTTCTTATTTTTATAAGACTCGTATGTAGCAGTTCGGGCATTTACTGCTACTTTTCCACTTTCGAATTTGACCAGTTCTGCATCTTGGCCTAAGTGTCCGATAAGTTGTACTTGATTTCTAATACTGTTCATAATAATTGGTGTTATGCCTTCCCTGCTATCCGTATTTATTTAATGACACCAGTGAAGTCGTGAGAAAATATATTTAATAAAACAGCTGACTACCAACTGCACTGCAAAGGTGAGACTAAGAACAGGATCTAGTCGTATAATAACTGGTTAATGCCGTTTGTAATCGTTTAAAAACGCTTACATTTTTAAGAGTTTCTCTGGGAAAATGCTATTTCACACATAAAAAATGGGTTTATGTCCGCTTAGACATAAACCCATGAATAGATTTTATTTTAAAATCAATCCGTCCTTAAAAAGACCAAGATCGACCGTTTGGCATTTCTGACATGTCCAAACAAGGAATATCTACTCCAGGAATCGGATCATAATTTAATACTTCCTCTCCAATTTTTTCGGAAGTAAAATAACCTACAATCGTCATTTCTTTCAGTAGTTTAAAAAATGGTTCCCGATTCGTCCGTTCATAAGTAACACCGGTACTAAAATCTTCAGAAGCCATTCTTGCAAATTCCTTCTTTTCTGCTGCGTACGCTTCATCACGTTGAGCATCTGTCGATCGAGCAGCAGCTTCATGTTTCAGGAGGAGTTCATCTCGCTGTTCATCGGTACAATCTGCAAAATCTTTTCCATAAGTTGTTTTACAATCCGCTGCAAGTTCTGCTAATCCTTTTCTAAAACGCTCTTTCATTTCTGGCGTATAGACTTCAGCAATCATCTGATCCATGAACCGATGTACAAAAACATCGTTGGCACCTGGCGTATCCGTAGCTGGTAAAATCTGCTCGGTCACGAGCTTGATTAAATCGGTTTCTTTCGCATCAAAAAATGCTGGCTTCCAACCTGCTTCTGATGTTACCGTATCTGCTTTACAACCATTCATAACACCCATCACCGTCGTCGCCGACAATGCGTAGCCCATCATCATGGCTGTTCTTTTTATTGCACTTCTTCTTTTCATAATTTTCAATTTAGAGCTCATTACGATTGAGCTGTTTTACCGCAAAATCGCAAGCACGTGCCGTAAGTGCCATATAGGTAATTGATGGATTCTGACAAGCAGACGAAGTCATACAAGCACCATCGGTAACAAATACATTAGGTACTGAGTGAACTTGATTATTACCATTCAAAACAGAAGTCTTAGGATCACGTCCCATTCTTGCCGTTCCCATCTCATGAATACCAAGTCCTGGAAAAGACCCTTCATCATCTGTAGAGATATTTTTAAATCCTGCTGCCTCCAACATCTCTGCTCCTGCAGTTGCCATATGTTTCCGCATGATTTTTTCATTGTCCTTGATTTCACAATCAAAAGTAACCGTAGGTAAACCCCACTTGTCTCTTTTGTCTTCGTTTAGGAACATACGATTTTCATGATAAGGCAACATCTCCGCAAACGCCATCATTCCCATTCTCCAAGGTCCAGGAGCAAACATATCATCTTTGTATTTTTTACCAACTCCGGCCTCAGCAATATGACTTGCCCAATTAGATCGGCTAGCAGATCCTTGATAACCAAAACCTCTCACATAGTCCTTACGATCTGTTCCTTTACCAATGTTTTGAAAACGTGGAATATAAAATCCAGCAGGACGACGTCCTTTGTAATATTTATCCCCAAATCCATCATAGGTACCAGAGGCTCTAACTTTAAAGTGGTGATCCATTAGATTATGTCCCAATTCTCCACTTTCGTTACCCATTCCGTCTGGATGTGCATCAGATTTAGAATTCAATAAAATAGAAGTAGAAGCGATCGCAGAAGCACAACAAAAGATTACTTTTGCAAAATATTCTTTTGTTTCTTTCGTCAATTCATCAATGATTCGTACGCCCTTAGCTCGCTTAGATTCTTTATCATAAATAATTTCATGAACAATACTATGAGGACGTAAAGTCATGTTTCCCGTTGCCATTGCTGCTGGCAAGGTAGAAGATTGACTACTAAAATATCCACCATATGGACATCCACGCATACAACGATTACGTCGTTGGCAAGCACCTCGACCATTGTGTGGCTGACTAAGGTTTGCTACTCTTCCAGGGGTAATTAATCTTTCAGGAAATGCTTTTTGAATTTTTTCTCTGGCATCGCTCTCGAGACAGTTTAATTTAAAAGGAGGGAGATATTTTCCGTCCGGTGCAGCACGATGATTCTCTGCTTGACCACTGATTCCAACATAAGACTCAACATAATCATACCAAGGCTCAATATCTTCATACCGAATAGGCCAATCTACCCCAAATCCATCCCGCGCATTCTCTGTGAAGTCACGCTTACTCCAACGATAACAATGTCTTCCCCACATAAGAGATCGACCACCAACATGATAACCTCGCATCCAGTCAAAACGTTTTACCTCAGAGTAGGGATGATCCAAGTCGTTAACAAAAAAGTGCTTTCGTGCATGATGCACGGTATAGCCTGTTCTAGCTTGCACACCTTGTTTCCGCAAATCTTCTGCAGTGGGTTTTCCGCCATTTGGCATATCCCATGGATCAAGATGCATTGTTGGATAATCCTCCACATGTTTTACGTCTCGACCTCTTTCCAATACCAGGGTCTTTAATCCCTTTTCGCTCAATTCTTTGGCGGCCCAACCACCACTGATACCTGACCCAATTACAATTGCGTCATAGGTAACCTCTTCTTTACCTTGTGAGTTAAAATACATAATAGTTATTTTGATTGACCGAAAAATACAAAATTATATATTCAAATTCCTGTTGCTTTAATTGTTTTTATTTTTTTATGACAAAAAAAGACATGATTTTGCCAAAAGACCTTTTTGGTAAAATCATGTCTAATAAAAGAGTAGGATAGTGAACTACCCCGACCCAAGTGTACGGGGCATCAAAATTACCCTAAAAAGGAGTTTTGATTTTTCAGCGTTTCATCACAAGCTGCATTTTATAAAGAATGACTTACAATCGCTCCACGCTTGTTTTCTACCGTCCCGGTAGAATATTGTTTTAAGCCCTCACGGTGGATATTTTTCGCAGCATTCAAATCCCGATCTATAATCCTTCCGCAGCCCTGACACA
>CALKJE010000254.1 GCA_937995675.1 uncultured Saprospiraceae bacterium | reverse complement strand
GGGGGCGTTTTTTATAATAATTAATAATTTGGTAATGAAAAATTAATAATGTTTTTTTAGCGTGTATCTCTTTTATCGTGTTTTTCGCGCAGGACTTGTTCCGGACTCATTTCGGAAGACACTTTAACTTGTATATCGTGTAACGTGTATGGCATTTATTTTGTGTTTTTTCGCATAGTAGAGGCTGCGTCTTCTTTACTCTCCGATTAATTCAAATGTCTTTGATAAATTTAGTGTATCTATCCTTTTTTCACCAAATAATTTAAAAGTATATTCGGTGTGGTGTAACGTATCCTTAGTTGAATCAGATTCTGAAAAAGTGCTTATACTTTCTTTTTGAATCAGGGTATTTTCCTTTAAGATACTATTTACTTCGTAAATAATTGTTTCATTATCTTCTACAGTTAATCTTATTTTATCTAGCTGCAATCCATCCTTTGTAATGTTTACCAGTTCAATATAGTCCACGCGATAATCTTCTCCTTCAAAATTTTTCTGGTAAATTATAAGTGTATAATATTCTTTTTCATTTAGTATTTTCGAAAATATGTAAAAGGATTTTGGGGTATAATCATTCCGGCTGGGATAGATAAGTTTAAATAGTTCTTCATCAATTGGGATCATTTCGCTGAAATCATCTGTCTGTAAATTCCTGATCGAAAAGGTATCAATATTATTAATTTTTACCTTTTGTAAAATTGAGTCTAATTGGACCTTTTGAGTCTTTTTAATCTCTTGAGTCTCTACCGATGAAATAATTTTTCCTTCATTAACTTGTCTTTTTGGAGTTGTACTTTTTTCTCCACAACCAAGCAAAAAAACAATAAATAATATAAGGAATAATTTCACGATTACAGAGATTTTGTATTAAACAGAATAATAAAGAATACTTCGCATTATCCCCTACTTTTCAAACACTTCGATATACTGAGAGAAGACTTCATCTGAAAATAGTTTTTGGATATGTTCGATCATTTTTTCGCTATCTTCGGGGCTTTTATCTCCGGCGGCTTCGACGGCATATTCTAGTAATTTTTCTCGGATCACTTTTCGTAGGGAGACATAAATTAAATCTCGGCGACCGATTTCGAATACGCTTTCTGTTAGTTGGAAAAAGATATGAGTCGCTGGAAGGAAACTTGGTTTACCAATGCGGCTCATTAGTTCTTCTCCTAAGGTCGAAAAGAAAATGTATAATTCACTATCGTTGAGACTGCCTAAGTTTACTTTTGTTTTGTCATCTAGAACTTCTTCTGGATCTGGTAATTTTAGGTCTTTTAGAAAACTCAAAAATGGCAATGCGGCTCCTTCTCCTACCGCTCCTTTTACCAAACTAATACAAGCTTTTGATGCAGCATTTTCTTTAGTGGGTGCTTGTCCGATCAAATCACAACTGGTCAATAAACTTGCTACAAAATCCCAAGTCCGAGGGCTGGCAAATCCATAGATATCATCTTCTGGACTGGTAGACAAAAGATTGGGAGTTCGTTTTAGAAACGCACCTACTTTTATTTTCCAAACGGGTAATAGTGTTGCATGTTCGGTTGGATCAATCTCCGGTAAACTTGCTTTTTCCCATCCGCTCTGCAAAGCTTCTAAATATACTTTGGCGGGCATTTCCCAGTTGAGGTGTACAAAACGATTTCTCAAGGGTGGTGACAATTCCCAACCTCCGGTGATCATATCCGGCGGGTTGGCGGCGGCCACGATGCGTACGCCATTTGGCAAGGGATGAAAACCGACTCTTCGTTCTAGGACGACTCGTAGCAAGGCGGCTTGTACCGACGGCGGTGCGGTGGTCAGCTCATCCAAAAAAAGTAATCCATGTCCTTCTTCCGAAAACTGATTGACCCATTCTGGAACGGCATAACGTACTTGACCTTCATGATGAATAGGTAATCCAGAAAAATCGGTCGGATCATGAATCGAAGCGATCAGCGTCAATACTGGAAAATCATCAGCATGCAGTCCTTCTAGGAAACTGGACTTTCCAATTCCTGGTTTCCCCCATAATAGAACGGGAATTCCGATGTGTCCCTTGGGCGTTGGAGTTTGCATGGCGATGAGGAGCGCTTCGGCTCCGGTTGGAAAATTCATGTACGTTTTTTTGTCAAAAGTACGAAATGTCGGAGAGTTTATTGGGGTCTAAAAAATTGAATCTGCTATGGACTTTGAAATATGGTAGGAGGAAAGAAGGAAGGTAAATTAATTTTAAAATTATTTGTGTTTTATTTTTTAATTCAAAAACAAATACTTACCTTGCGCTTAGGTTGATGCAGGATTTTTTATATCAACTCATCGTGAATCCACCTGTCCGGTCGGAAGATTCACAGCGCGCTTATTTTTGATTTTTTACATAACTAAAGTGGGAATTGTCCTGCATTAGGGTGGCGAAGCTGTACGAGTTCATAGCATCGTCGGGAGTTTGGTGTTGGTTTTTGCTCGCTGAGAGGCGGGCATGCACAGACCTTCGGTCAAATTCAGGGGGTGGGCCCACCCGGTAGGGTGTATGCTTTTTAAATACGATATCTTGTTATAGACATTGTTTTCTCAATATAGACATTGTTTTCTCAATGAAAATATAGAATTTCTTTCAAAAAAATTTTATACGCCTTCTTTATATTTTCAAATTAATTTTCACCGTTCTTTTACCTTTTCAACATTCCACCCATCGTAAGAATCAATACCATGATAAATTGCAAGATTTTCAAATGCAATATTTCTCCTATGAAGCTTTTCGACATTTAACTCTTCCATTTTAATAACCTGTAATATCCATAGCTTTAAGTCAGCTCTAAATTCTAATTGTTCAATAGTATAATCAAAATCTTTTAATTCTTTATACACATTCAATAGTTCTTTCTTAGTTGTTCCGAAAAAGGTGAATCCCCATTTTAACTTTGACTGAATATTCCAGCCTTCTTGCTCCATATTACTAAAAGCAATTTGAATACTTTCTAAGTTCCATTTCATTTTTTATAATAATATTTACTAAGAAAATTCTCGACAGATCTCACAAATCTAAAAGTTATTAATCAATTCTCTACTCTAACTTCTGGGTAGAAACCTAAATATACTTTATTAACAGATTTTATTAATCGATAAGTAAGGAAAAGGAATTATTAAAACTTAAATGAACTACCCTACCCAGCAATCCGCTGCCAGTTCAATTGTTGAAAAAACTGAATCACATACGTCTCGAAAGAACGAAGGCGTTTTGGACTATCAAATCTATTCGTGATGGAGTGTGCTTTGCTAAGCTGGTTGATGCTGGTAATAGTGGTAGGCAGTTCTTGGATTACCTTACCGTTGGTTGGATACTGTTTGGCCATATTGTAGAAACCGATTCGTTCAGCTTCTTCGATCAACATGGTTAATTGATCGTTGGTCAGGCGGCTTTCAAATTTACCGATTAAAGCGACATCCTTAGTTCCGCGATAAAGGGCTCGGCCATCAGAAAATACGCGCAGTTCAAAAACTGGGCAGAAGCCTGGGCAATCTGTTTTTTCTAAACTCATCAATAAATACGGCGCCAAGGTTTCAATCTCTTTGATCTCTGGATTGGAAAGATCCTCTTTATTCAGTTCTTCTTTTTCTTTTCCATCTTCAATCGCTCGCATATCGTCTTCCGAAATTGGAATATCAGGAGTCGTTCCGACAGGGATGTTCTTTCGACCACATCCGGTCCATAGAATGATTACGAAAAAAAGAATTGCCAATCTATAAGTATGCTCCTTCATTTGAATGCCAATGTGAATTAGAATGTGAATAGAAATTAGAATGTGAATGGTCATTATCATTAGAAGAGACTGTTCATTTAAAAAGTGTGTCAGCGGGCTAGGCTTCCTTTAGAGCCTGCTCCGCAGTATTGCGGAGATTTGAGGCGCGGGCGGCAAAACGACACACTTGAGGGAACAGTCCCTATTAGAAAATTCTAATTCCTTTTCTTATTCAAATTCTAATTCCACTCCTCTATTTCCCTTTCTTCTTTTTCTGTTGTTGCTCTGCCAATTTCTTTTGTTCTTCTAAAACCTTAGATAAACGTTCTTGGAAGCCACCTTTCTTTTTAGGTTTTTTATGATGCTCTGCCAATTCTTTTTCAATCTTCTTCTTATCAATAATTACTTCTTTGGTAATGACGTTTTGTCCAATGTTTAGCACATTACTAAAGAATAAATAACAACTTAATCCCGAAGCAAAATTATTAAAGAAGAATAAGAACATAACTGGCATTAGATACTGCATATATTTCATCATCGGATTGTTCGCCATCGCTCCCATATCCATACTTTTCGAATTATACCAAGTATAAATTACCGTGGTAACGGCCCATAATAAAGTAAACATCGAAACGTGTGAACCATAAAATGGAATATCAAACGGTAGGTAGGCAAACACATCGTAACTCGATAAATCCGTCGCCCATAAAAAGGAGGCTTGTCTAAATTCAATCGACGCAGGGAAGAATCGATATAAGGCAATCCAAATCGGCATTTGTAATAAAACGGGGAAACAACCACCCATTGGATTCACACCGTATTCACGATATAATTTCATGGTTTCCATCTGTTGCTTCTGCGGATCATCTCCTACTTTGGCTTTAGCCGCTTCAATCTTTGGCTTTAAAACCTGTGTCTTAGATTGAGAATACAACATTTTATAAGTCAATGGATACAAAACCAATTTAATAATCAAAGTCAACAAGAAAATGACCAGACCAGCACTCGCGATCCAACCCGTCAAAATATTAAACAATGGTCGGATAATCCATCGGTTGACAGTACCAAAAATACTTCGACCATAAGGAATGATATCTTCCAATTCTGCCTCATAAGCCTGCAGTCGGTTAAACTCATTTGGTCCTACATAAAGCTTCATATTAATCGGCTGTCCATTATTCGGAAGATCAATACGTGACGTAATCTTTTTCAAGTCGGGACCATCCTCAGGAAGCATCTCCGTGCTAACCGTCGTTTTTCCAAAATAGGTATCCGCAATTAAGGAGCTATTGAAAAACTGATTAGCGTGCGAAACCCACTTAACTTTTGTCTCCACCGTTTCTTCATCATCTCCCGTACAACTACAATAGTCTGGGCTATCCTCTGTTTCTTTAAAGTAAACAGAAGTAAAATTTCGTTCGTAACTGGTATTTCTTTCCAGACGATCCAGGTAATTCACCCAGTTCAGTGGAACAGAAGGAGCATTGACCCCTTGAAAATTCACTTGATAATCGATATTATAAGAACTATCCGCAATGGTATAAGACTGTTCAATGATTTGTCCATCTCCTCCTCGGGCGGCAAACTTGAGGGTATTTCCGTTCAGTGTCGGCGTAAAAAATAGATCATTGGTACTCACGGTTCCGCCGGCAGAACCGGAGACGGGCAATAAGTATTCAAATCGGTTCTTCTCATCTTCTAACAAGAATAATTCTTCTTTTACCTCTTCTTTCTCTTCGGTCAGTTTTAGTTTATAATAATCTTTAACCAAGACATTCTTAATTCTTCCTCCTCGGTTGGTAAACGTAATTTTAAACTGACCATTCTCAAGGATCGAAGTCTTCTCTGTACCGTTTGCTTGATCGGCAAAAGAGCCAAATTGCTGGCTACGACGCACTGCCAAGATCGAATCCTTGGTAGCAGGGTCTAAATTCTCTCCGACCGTCGGATCGTTGACGACTCCACCCAATCGAGCAATGCTATCCGCCTTAAACTGCACCATAGCGATGGAGTCTTGGGTGGCTTGCATGGCCTGCATTTCCGCTTCGGTAGGCGCATTATAGCGCACCCAAACATAAAATAAAATGAAGATCAGGGTAATTCCTATTAGATTATTCTTTTCCATTACTGCTACTTATTGAGACCTGGACCAGTTTATCGCCAGGTTATGCTATTTTTTAGTATGTTTAAGGGCAGACAGAGATCCGCCTCCAAAAGAGAGGCAAAAATACACTTTTGTTGACGTTATCCCATCATCTATGCCCGATAATTACCAGAATATAGACGAGTCACTGCTGAAAGCCTACCAACAGACGAGTTTTCGCCTTTTAGATAGCCAAATTCAGATCGAAATTGACGCTTATAATCCTGATTTAGACAGCTTCTTGATCGATAATAACGCTTTCCAGTGGATCTATATCTCCGCAGATAATCCTCAATCAAATCTAGTCTCCCCTGCTCAAAACGAGCAGAATAGAGCGCGACTACTCCAGTATTGTAAAAATCATAAGATTCGATATTGGCCCGGATTGGCCATTCCAGCTACCAATGATTGGCCTCCGGAAGAGAATTTGCTCCTACTAGACATCCACCCAACGGTTGGAGATCAGCTTGCCGTAAAATTTGACCAAAAAGGATACCTTCATGGCCGAATAAATGGATTGGCTCATTTGAGGATCGTTGATACGCCCATCATAACGATAAAAAAATTAGCGAAACCGAGATGATTATTTAAACGTTAATATTAATAATGGTGCAATTACTTTTTAATTTCTGTGTGATAATCTAAAAATGCAGCTAGTTGGCCTGTTTGCTGGTTGGCTAGTTAACTTCTCTTTATACCGCGAGTTTTCCCGCTTGGCCGAACCGGGCGACATTCCCTATTACCCGATCCGGCAGGTCGACGAAAAAGCGCTATTGGCTGATTACGTGGCCAAGGCTGAAGGAGAAAC
>CALKJE010000253.1 GCA_937995675.1 uncultured Saprospiraceae bacterium | reverse complement strand
GGCATTTTTAGGATCACGAAACATTTTACCGATATTTGTTGCGTGTTCAATACTAGAATAAAAATCTGTATAGTCACCAACCTTAACTGGCAGATGCATCGTGGCAACAGATTGCGACACAAATACGCTATTATTATTCTTTACCGGAGAACGATTGCTAGTTAAAAGCTTAATAATTTTAGCTCGCACCGCATTTGTTTTTGTTTTCCCAAGGCTGATAAAATCATTCAAGGTATCTCGTTGAAAAACTTTACGGTCTTTGGTAATTTTATCAAAATGACCTAACCGAGCTACCGCTGCTAAGTCTAATATTTTTTCACCAATCGCTACCCCAATTCGTGGTTTTCGCTTATCAGAAAATATTCCATAAGGTAAATTATAAATCGTAAAATCAGAATTTTCTGGAACAGGGATAAAGGTTTTTAGGTTTGACATTTTTTAATGAATAATTTTTTAATGAATAATGAATAATGTCCTTTTGACGTGAATATCTTTTTTCGTGCATGCTTTTTTTGTGCATGTCTTTTATGGACGGCTTGCTCGTCCTTGCGCCTCTCCTAGTGCTCCGCGTCTTCAAGCCAGCTTTGGTAGTACTTGCCGTCATCTAGCTTTAAGGCCGCTTCGGTTAGTTGTAGCGGCTTGAAGGTATCGATCATGACTGCGAGTTCTTCCGTTTTGGTTTGTCCGATGCTTCGTTCGTAGGCCCCTGGATGTGGACCGTGTGGGATACCACCTGGATGTAGAGTGATATATCCGGGGCCGATATTGTTTCGACTCATAAAGTCTCCGTCAACATAATAAAGCATTTCATCCGAATCAATATTAGAATGATTATAAGGAGCTGGAATCGACTTCGGATGGTAATCATATAAGCGTGGACAGAAAGAACAAACGACAAAGGCCGATGTTTCAAAAGTCTGATGAACAGGTGGCGGCTGATGTACTCGTCCAGTTATGGGTTCAAAATTATGAATAGAAAATCCATAAGGGAAATTATATCCATCCCAACCGACCACGTCAAAAGGATGGGTATCATAAGTCAGGGTGTGCAAGGCTCCCTGCTTTTTTATTTTCATAATAAATTCTCCTTTCTCATCATGTGTTTCTAGATCCTGAGGAAGAATATAGTCTCGTTCACAATAAGGAGAATGTTCTAGCAATTGTCCGAAATGATTTCGGTATCGTTTGGGGGTATAGATGGGATGAAAAGATTCTGCATATAGTATCCGATTATCTTCAGAATCAAAATCCACTTGATAGATCATTCCACGAGGGATTACGAGATAATCACCGTATTTGAATTTGATATTTCCCAAAAGGGTCCGTAAAGTTCCGGTTCCTTTATGGATAAATAATAATTCGTCTGCGTCGGCATTTTTATAAAAATAATCTCGAAGTGATTTAAGAGGAGCCGCTAGACCGATCCAAATATCGTTATTGACCAAAACTGGTACTCGACTTTCAAGGTAATCGTCTTTTGGTGGAACATTATACCCTACCAGTTTACGAGCCATCATATTTTTATTGACAGCAATTTTCGGTGTCAAATCAATTGCCTCTCCTACCGACCTGACCATTGTAGGACGATGTGTGTGATATAATAAGCTGGACATTCCATCGAATCCGATGGTACCAAAAAGTTGTTCATAATAAAGTCCACCTTCTGGTTTTTCGAAAATAGTATGTCGCTTTGGTGGAACTTTTCCCAGGCGATGAAAAATTGGCATAATCTAGTTTTTTTGGTTGATGAACATAGTGAAGTTGTTTAAAAACTATTTCTCAGCTGCTTTTCGAACGCTTAAACAACTTTATTTCTTTGACCCCAAGGTACTAAAGAAAAATTGATTAATCAGTTAATACTAATGTAAACCTATCATACTTTATTTGGTTGTGGCCAAAAATACAAAAAAGATTGCCATGACAAGTATTTTTAGCAAAAACGTTGGTCAAAAATCCTCATTTTGCCTACTAAATGATAAAACTCGCGGCTTCTTCTGGACTCTTGAACCAATTTAATTATTTCACTTTCTGAAGAATAATTTTGTCATTAAAACTGGCGACTGCATTTTCAATATGCGCTTTGAGCAATTTGTAATATTTGGGAGGATAGTTACCAAATTTGAAATTTAAATTTCCTTTTGCTGAAATAATGTTTTGATGAACTTGATAATCGGTATTAAAAGAGACCAAGATATCATCGATCGCAAGCGGTTCGGGAAGATAGGCTACTTCGTAACCATCAGGAATGGTAATTTCAGTATTAAAATTTTCAAAATTTGGAGATAGAAAATCAATAGGATAATTTCGGCTCGGTTCCGAGAAATAGTTTTCTGCTGGAGGATAATGTAAAAAAGGTGAAAAAACCAACTGATCATTTAGTGCTTCTTGGTCCACTTCTCCTTGAAATGCAATCACAAAGGGAGCTCTGAGTTTATGATAGTTTTTGATTCTCAATTCTTCCACGGTATTGAAATTTTCTTCTAATAATTTTTCCTTTAATGCTGTGGTATTTTCTCCATTTCTTTGCCGAGACCAATAAGCATCTAATTCTGTTTTTTGACGAATTACTTGAACTGGAAGTTGATCTTTTTCTGGATCAGGATTCATCTTAATCATTGTAATGGTTTCGGAAGGAATATTAGAACTGGTATACAACCACTCTTCCTTTTCTGCATTGTTGATCACCAAACCATTGTCATTTATACATCGAGGTGGAAGTCGATTAAAGGCCGTCAGTTTGTCGGTAGCATCGGTAAGTATCATTCCCTCTTCTAATTTAACTTGGATAACTACGTAATTAAAAAAGCTCGCAAAAGGATAGCTCATTTCTACTTTCCCATGACCGCGGCTACTGATTATGACCGGATGCGCTTCAATTCCTGCCGCTTGTAACAAAGCAATAGTGAAGAGGTTAATGTCTGCAATGTTTCCCGATTTTTTTGATAATAAACTTTTTGGAGATTGTGTAGAAAATTTTCCATAATACTCATTCCATTTAAATTCTGTTTTTGCGAATTCAACGATTTTTTGAATTTTTTCTGCTGGTGTTTCATCCGTAAATATTAAGGTAGATTCTAAAATCTTTTGCGCAAGTTTCCGAGACTTCTTTATATATCTTCCAAATTTTTCATCGGAAAGATATTCTTTACGAAGATCTTTCCAATTCGTCATAATCTCTGTCTTAGAACCATCTGGTCGTTTGATCTTAGAAAGTTGAAAATCTAATTTTATTAAATAATCGTCAATGGAACTGATATACGATTCATCTCGAAAGGCAGGAAGATCTTTCATCGCTACGACGGTAGTCAAATCATTGAATTCGATCCCATAAACACGTCGACTTAATCCTGGCTCTTTTTTAGTATTACGATAAGCAAACTTTTCGGCACCTTTTAAGATAAATTGATATTCATAAAATGGAACCACACTTACTGAATACTCACTATACGCTACAGGAATTTTTTGTTGGAAAGCCCAATCTGGTAAATTAAAGAAAAAAGGC
>CALKJE010000252.1 GCA_937995675.1 uncultured Saprospiraceae bacterium | reverse complement strand
AGGAAAGTAGAAACCGATGGAGGTGTGATTCCTGATGATCCGAATAACCCGTTTAGCTACATGGGAAATATGTTCTCTTTTAACTTTCTAGATGCTTCGGTTACTTGCCAGACTTCTGCCAGGGGACCAGTTATTAATTTATGCGTAGATACAAGCATGGATTTAGAATTTAAAACAGTAGCATGTAGTTACATTACGGACGGTACTTAAGAGTTTGGGAGGTTGATTGTCAATGCCTTTTTTTTTGAAATTATTAATTCTAAAATGAAAAGATTAGAAGTGGAGTGTCCCATTTGTCTAGCGGTGCGGGTATCCATCTAGGATTAGAAAGGAACAAGTCCCAATTTAGATAAATTACCACTGTTTGAAGGATAGGAAACGGCTTTGAAAACAGATAAAAAGATCCTGCGGAATCTGCGACCCTAAAAAGTTTTTTTTCAATTGTTTACCCCACTAGTAAAAAAAATACCCGTAAGTCGTTGACTTACAGGTATCTATGTAGTTAAATGGTGATCCCATCAGGACTCGAACCTGAAACCTGCTCATTAGAAGTGAGCTGCTCTATCCAGTTGAGCTATGGGACCGTTTTTCTTTGATATATTCTTTTCCGCTTCCAGATTTTAAGTATTCTTCTCGTTTACTTGGAACGCTACTGGATGAATTCGCAAATTTACACCATTTTTTCAATAATCAAATAAATCTGCCTAAAAAATAAACCCTAATCCGTACTTTTAAGTTCCTTTTATTGATATAAATTTTGGGAGTTTTAAATTAGCTTCTGATTCAACTTAAAAACACTATGAGTAAAATCACCAACGTCAAGATCCATCCTTCGTGGAAGGAAGCCTTATCTTTCGAATTTCAGCAACCTTATTTTGCTGCTATCAAGCAGCAATTGATTCAAGAAAAACAGGCTGGTACGACGGTTTATCCACCTGGGAAACTGATCTTTAATGCTTTTGATGCGACTCCTTTTGATCAGGTTAAAGTGGTCATTATTGGACAAGATCCTTACCACGGCCCGGGACAGGCGATGGGACTTTCCTTCTCTGTCCCGCGTAATGTGGCCATTCCACCTTCATTGGTCAACATGTACAAAGAATTAAATACCGATCTTAATCTGCCCATTCCTAATCATGGTGATCTGACGGAATGGGCAAATCAAGGCGTCTTTTTGCTAAATGCTTCCTTGACGGTTCGCGCTCGACAAGCGAATAGTCATCAGAATATCGGTTGGCAGAAATTTACAGACGCGGTTATCCGTACGCTTAGCGAAAAAAGGGAAGGAATTATCTTCTTACTTTGGGGTGGTTTCGCCAAAAAGAAAGCAAGCCTGATCGACAAATCTATACATCATGTCCTTACTTCCGGTCACCCTTCTCCGCTTAGCGCAAATCGTGGTTATTGGTTTGGTAATAAACACTTTTCAAAAGCAAATGAATTGTTAAAAGGGCAAGGGCTAGAGCCGATTAATTGGGCGCTTAAATAGTTTTTCGGTGATGGCTTATTTTTTGGTTTTAATAGGTTTTTGACTAAAATTATAGGGCTTATTTTTTCCCATTTTACGAAACGAACGTAACGAAAAACGTTTACTAAACTTTTAAAGTTTAGTAAACGTTTTTCGTTCTTTTCTCCCCTTTTTCAACCTAAAATTCTTGTCTATTCCCAGACTTTTAAGGGCATTTTACCTGCTAACTGGCTGTCTCTCAGCTTTTTGATAAAATAAATCTTCCTTTTCTTCAGTTCTTGGTATAATTTTAGAAATAAAGTTAAGGTACAAATTCTATATCAACTGTAAATGAGTAAACTGCTACTTCCCATTATCTTTCTTTTTGTTTTCGGAAACCATTCTGAAAAAGAAAATCCTACGGAAGCAGTTCTTAAAAATTCAGTAATTTTACCTATCGAAAATTCCTCCAATTATTCCACAGAAAATGCTCCTAGTACGGTGTATAGTTTACGTCGTGGCTGTTCCCATAATGACTATTGGCAAAATCCTCCTTTATTCAAGGCCTTGAATTTGGGCTATATTTATATTGAGGCAGATATTTTGCTCATAAAAGATCGTTTGGTGGTAGCACATCGTCGGCCTCTTTTTCCTAAAAAGGCCAAGGATCTGGAAGAATTATATCTAAAGCCACTATTCGAAATCTACCAAAAACAAGGGTATTTTTATAAGGATCATTCTTCGCCAATTTTTTTGATGATCGACATCAAGACCGAGGCAGAAACTACCTACGCTAAGCTGCTTGAAATGATTCAACCGTATAAGTCCATGTTGACTAGCTTTGTTAATGGAGTAGAAGTTCCCGGTGGAATAACACTGATAATTACTGGTAATCGACCCATAGAAACCATCGCTGCAGAATCTGAACGGTGGGCTGCTATAGACGGACGGCCAATTGATTTAGGAAAAGGATATCCCCTCAATCTAATGCCAATGGTCAGCGAAAAATACAGCACGATCCTTGGTTGGACGACTACCTTCGGAACCAAAAGCCCTAGAAATATTCTAAAAGTACAAGATTTTGTTTCCAAGGTTCAATCAGAAGGTCGTCTCACTAGACTCTGGAAAATCCCTGAAAAAGTAGAGGCCTGGAACTGGCTTACCTACCACGGCATCGACCTCCTCAATACCGATAACTTACCCAAGTTACACGACTACCTACGTAGCGCCCAATCAACACCCGACTTCGCCAAAAAGAACAAGTAGCTATAGCTATCCTTGATCTTCCTCAAGATCAGACTATTTCAACCTTACAAAAAATCTAGAGAATTTTATTGGCTCTGTAAATCTGGCAAAATATTTATGATTATATGTTATGGGAATATTTTACTCAGTTAAAATTTTCTTTTTATGTTAAAATAAAAAAAAATTTCTTCCATTCTAATAATCAATATTCTCAACCAATCAAAGCTCCACCGAATAGGTCATTTCTAAATTTAGTCTCATTCCCAAAGAATTAAAAAGTGCTCCTAAGAATGCCTTAGGCATTCCATATCTATACAAGCAACCAAACCAATACACAACTCGACCGCGTAGCGTGTCGCACAAACTCAAAAGCAGCATCTGAAAAAAGCCTACTTTCTCCTCGCTGAAACTCCACCACCTAGGTCATTTCTAAATTTTGGCTCATACAGAGAAAATTTTTTATATTTACATTGAAGCTGTTTAAAAATGAAGCACAATGGTTACGGACAAGTCATTGATAACGTGGATCTTTTGCTATTTTTATCTCAATAGCTAAGGCTATTAAGAGAAAAATGAGCATCGCCCACATTATCAGGCACTTATCCTCACCTTTTGTGAACATTCCTAAACAACTTCATAGTTTAAAGCAACGGAGAGAACAAAAGGACTTTGAATATTCTATTGTTAGAATAGACCAGCCTAACCGTCCCTCCATAAACCAGATTCCCAATACACTTTGAGTCAGCTAACTGAGCAAGAAATTATCCGAGCCGCCTTACCGTTTATTCGGTCCCATTATAAGTTTCGTCCTCGAGGCGAAATGATTATGGAAACGCGCTATGATGTAGCCACTACTGGTGGCGTAATCGCGGATGGTTATTTAGCTTTCGATACAGAAGAAGGCGAACCTTTTATCGTAACCGTAGAATCCACTTCGCAGACGACCCGAGATGAGGTGATCTATGCCATTCAAAATAAAATTCTCAACTGGGATAGCTTAGCTTGCACATCACTTTTGCTGGCTGCCATCTATGCATACTATCACCACCAAGGCTATAATATTGCCCAATTGCTAGGAGAAATTCCGACGGTTCTCATCATTACCGGCGGATTCTGCATTGGTTTATTTCTATTTAGAATTTTGTTGGGCTGGATGCGTCGGTATCGATATATTTATGCCATAGAGCAATTTAAGCAATACGATGCCACGGAACAATGGATTGCTTTGGGAGAAGATGTTTTTGCTTCCCATGTTGCCAAAGATTTTGTGGAATTGAAAGAGCAATGCGTCGACAATGGTTTTGGTTTGGTCATGGTAGATGCTAATTTGGATGTCCAACTTTTAATTACCCCTTCACGAGATGCAGTCAACGAAAACCGTAAAGGAGTTGTTTTTGAAGATCAAGCTACAATTGTCAAAGCTACCCGTGGTAAGCAAATGAAAAAATGGTTTGGTGATAAAACGAGTCGACTTAGTAAGGCTAGACCTACCGTTGGATTGAGTCGATATCGTGCTGGATTCTACAAACAATTATTAACCATGATTATCGGACTTTCGGTCATCACTGGAATTTTCTATAAAGAATGGAAAGACAGTCCAATTGCTTATGTCGATGAGGATCAATATCAACGTGATCAATTGATTAAATCCAAGGATATTCGAAAGGAGAAAGAAGGGTATTTTATGGAGAAGGAACTTCATCTTAATTGGGATTCGATTACTGGAAATTATTTAAGTCTAGAAGAATCTATTTGGGAAAACGACGGACCAGCCACTAGTACGATTGTCTATACGGAAGATGACTTGCTAGAGTTAGATGCCAATCCTAAATCGGGAAATGAATCTTCCACTCAAATAGTGGTGGCCACCAAAGACGGTGTGTCGACAAGTTATGATTGTGAACGATTCTATAATTTCAAAGGGGCGCTATATTTGGTGCAAGATGGGGTCTATAGTGGATTAACTATTGCACAACGACGATTAAGGTTATTGTCTAATGCAGGGTTTAACGCGAGCATTCTTTGGTTAGGTTGTTTTGGAGAAGAACAAGAATATGTGGTTTATTATCAATTAATGTTTCCAGAACGATCAGAAGCGATGTCCAATGCCAAGGCGATCATTAGTGATTTAAAACGAAAAAAGATTCCGTATGGAACGCTTAAAATTCGAACCCTTCGAAAATCTCCTCAGTAAGCGATGACCAAAGATATTTCGCGTTCAAATGCTTCTTGGAAACTAAAATTACTTTCTACCGATCTCCGATTAGAATGGATTTTTCGAATTGTATTATTGGGTCTTGGATTCCAAATGTTGCTTTCTTTATCACTTTGGTGGACGGCGAATGGTATTCTTCCTTATCTTCCTCTTTTCTTTACAGAGGGTCAATGGTTAGAACAATCTTCCTTGGTTTTATTTCCTGTCTTTTTAATTTTGGCTATTTTAAATTTAATATTTTCGAAGAATCGCCCCGTCCTTATTTTGCTTTTGGTAACCGGCGTATTATTAGTTTGTGGAAACATTCATCGATTACAAGTTTGGTTTTATTTTTATGGATTAATCTTATTTTTATTTCTTTGGAAAAATAAAGTTTCTAATGAACTTCTTTTGACAATTCTCCAAGGATTAGTTGTCGGAGTATATTTGTGGAGTGGTTTCCATAAATTCAATATTAATTTCGTAGAAGATATCTTTCCTTGGTTGCTGGAACCATTGGGTTGGACAAGTTCTCCTAGCCTTGCTTATGGTGCCGCTGGAGTGGAAGTATTGCTTGGACTAGGACTTCTTTTTCAGCCAACACGTAATTTTTTTGTGGTTGGAACTATAGGATTCCATCTAATCATTTTAGGATTATTAGGGCCACTTGGTCATAATTGGAATATTGTGGTTTGGCCTTGGAATATAGTAATGCCCATTTTAGTTTTCTTTTTATTTTATAAAACGGAAGAGATTAAATTGGAAAGGATTACTGCTTTGTTTCGAGTATTTCCTACAGGGATTTTTGTTTTATGCTTGGTTTGGATTCTTCCTGCCTTTAACTATATTGGTTTTACGCCTGAGCAAATCTCCTTTAAAATGTATTCCGGTGCTCAACCGGAAGTGGTACTTTATTTTGGAGAAAAGGATCGACTGCTAGTAGGGGATCATCCAACGGTACACGGAATTTTACCTACTAAAACACTTCCAAATTATAGAGTAGAATTAGATGTTCTTGCCTCCTCCGAATGGGGCACGCCTTTATTTATTACCCCTTCCACTGCAAAAAGAATCCTTCATCAATTTTGTCAAAAAATGCAACGACCGGAAGAAGGTGGTTTGCTTTATTTGGCCAAGGATGATTTTGTAGAGATGCCTTGTGAAAAGTAAAATTAAGGCTGATCCATCTTTCCATACCTTAGAACCTTCTTCCAAAAATCCAAATTTAACCTTCCCACTTTTCCACTAAAAACTTCCAATACCGTTTAGGTACATGTTGCATATGAAGTTTCATGTTTCTTCTTTCTGGAATATCTGTTTTTTTAAAATAAGTTTGCCAGAGAGCTTGATAATCTGTTTCTGAATTTGTTAATAAATCTTTGGATAAGTATTCGTGTTGTTTTTCAGTCAGGGTGATGAAGTTGCTTTGATGTTGATCATAGTGCCAGCCGTAGTGCCGTTTGGTATCATAAATGAGCCAGTGAAGAGCAGGGTAGCGTCTTACAAAATGTTTTCCAGAAAGCGGTAAGACATTAAAGTCAGGATTAATTAAGGCGACCAACATCCCATCTTTGGTTTCTTGAAATCGAACAAAAGCATGCATACGGTGTACTTCTCTACCAATCATTTTTTTGATCTGATGTAACTGAAGAATGGTATCGTCTCTATAATTTTGAAGGACGTTTTCTTTGGCAGACATAGCGGTTCGAATAAAGTGATGAATCTTCATTTCAATACCTTTTTGCTCAGATAGAAAACATTGGTAGATCAGGTCAACGCCGCTTTTTCCACATTGTTTTTGGATTCCTTTTAGAACCCGCTTGGCGTGCGTGTCATTTGTTTCCACCGTAATCGGAGGCTCAAAGAATCCAGGTTGAAATAAGTCCGTTGGAACAATATTTGACGCAGGTGCTTTCAATCGAAAAGATTCAAATACAACTGAAAGCAGT
>CALKJE010000251.1 GCA_937995675.1 uncultured Saprospiraceae bacterium | reverse complement strand
CTTTTTATGAATAAACCCATCGTTACGCTTATTGGCTTCTTACTCCTTATCTTAGGTATGGCCAATCTTACCTTGGTTTTGGTAGGGGTACAACTGGCACCATTTGTCTTTTTGGACGCAGCTGGTCGAGGTATTGGTTTTTTAATCAAACTGCTAATGGTCATTTTCGGGATCGTTATCATTGTTATTTCTCGCTCCAATTTTGATGGAGGTACCATGCCTGAACAATAATGAAAAACCTACCAAAATTGTTCAAGGATAAAAAGGTAATGATTGTCGGAGACGTCATGGTCGATCGCTATTTATTAGGTGAAGTCAACCGAATGTCACCAGAAGCGCCGGTCCCTGTGGTGGATTTCGCTCAGGAAGATAATCGCTTAGGTGGCGCAGCCAATGTCGCCTTGAACGTTGCTGCTTTAGGAGGAGATCCTTTATTGTTAAGTGTGATTGGAAAAGATCTAGAAGGAAAGACTTTTAAACGATTATTAAAAAAACACCAACTTACTCAAAAAGGAATTATTCCAATATCTGGGCGACCTACGACGCTCAAAACTAGAGTGATGGCCGCCAACCAACACTTGCTCAGAATTGACCGAGAAACTAAAAAAGAGATATCTAAGTTTACCGAGCAACTTCTAATCGAAAAAGCGAAAAAGATTCTATCAAAAGAAAATATTTCTGTCATCTTATTTCAAGATTATAACAAAGGCGTCTTGACAAAAAAAGTCATTCGAGCTATTTCTAAATTAGCAAATAAAGAAAATATTCCTACCGTCGTTGATCCAAAGTTTGACCATTTTTTTGATTATAAAAAAGTCCATTTATTCAAACCTAATTTAAAGGAAGTTCGACAAGTGGTTCCTTTTCCAGTTTCTATCAATTTAGAAAGCCTAACCGCTGCCGCGGAATTCCTAGAAAAAAAATTGAATCATTCTATCACGATGATTACTCTTTCTGAACATGGTATTTTTATTAAGCAAAATAATTTAACACAAATAATTCCAACCGCTCCTCGAACTATTGCAGATGTCTGTGGTGCAGGAGATGCAGTAATTAGTGTCGCAGCTTTAGGTTTAGCAGTCGGACTTGATATTTCCATGATCGCAAAGATTTCAAATGATGCTGGAGGAAAAGTTTGTGAAAAAGTTGGAGTAGTACCAGTAAACATCCAAGACTTAATGTCTGCGATCAAAGAGTGGTAGCAATCAAGCAACTAGGTTGTTTAAACCATTATTTCTAATTCTAATTGCTTTTGCTTTTGCGCTTGAAATTGAATTTGAAAAATAAGCATCTAGCCGGAACCATTGTGCTTCATTTTTAAACAACTTCTCTAATAAAAAAAGGCCAACTACCAAAGTAGTCAGCCTTTTAATCTTTTAGAATTTATATAGAGGGGGATGAATTTCTAATAGAAAAACTACTATTCTTTTAAAAACGATTTGATTTCATCGCTCGTTAAATTTGTTTGTAAACTTAAAGCCTGACCTCGATCTTGGAAAGTATTTACGACGATGTGGTAATAATTTCCAACGGTTTTAATAGAAGTTTGCGCATAGCCTTTCTCAATCAATCTTCCTTGCTTTTTCTGAGCATTTTCGTAGTTCGCATAAACACCCGCAATGACCGTATAATCACCTGAGTCTTCGCTAGAGGAAGAAGAAGAACTTTCACTACTGCTACTACTAGAATTAAAGTTTGCTTTGTCTACATATTCAGGAGGTGAGGTATCATTGACAAACTGAATATTAATTTCGTTATTCATTCGTAAGATTTTTACCTCTGTACGACGATTATATTGATGCTCATCTTCCGTACATTCTTTTCCATTGGTACAATGGTTACGAATCGCTTCCTCTCCATATCCTACCGCTACCATCCGATTGGCTGGAAGGCCTTGTCTGATCAGGTAAGCAACAGAATTTTCTGCTCTTTTCTGACTCAGTTTTTTATTATAACGACTTCCTCCACGGGAATCAGTGTGAGAAGAAAGTTCAATTTCTACATCAGGATATTGACTTAAGAAACCAGCGAGCGCATCTAAATCTACCTTTGCATCTGGTCGAATAGAAGCGTCATTAAAGTTATAATAAATATTAGGTAATTGGAAAACACTTCCTTCTCGGATCGTATTTGAAAATCCTCCATTGCTACCAGTGTAGGTACTTCCATTGGAATTAGAACCGTCATTCATAGTAATACTTCCATCAGGGTTTACCGTTCCAGATTCATCGATTCCGTTGTTGCCATTTGGATTACTACCATCCACATTGGTCCCATTTGATCCATTCATTCCGTTGTCAACCATGGCAACTTCTTTATCTAAACTAACAAATATTTCTTCAGTAGAATTCTCAGTGTCAACTAAAATCTGTCGTGGTTGGTAACCTGGTTTTTCAATAACAAATGCATAGTTACCCGTGGAAAGGGCTACTGGGAATTTTCCTAAGAAGTCCGTAACACCACTCATTCCCATCTCTGCCATTGGGACTCTTAATAATAGATCGGTATCTTCATCTTCTGGGCTTTGTAATTCTGGATCAGAACCACCTGAGATGGCTTTTGTGATACTTAGATTATCTAAATTGGTATAAGTAATCGTTGCCCCTTCGATCATTTCTGAACTGATATTGTCAGAAACCATCATGGTGAAATCACGGACTACTTTAGGACGAAGGTCCTCATCGAATAGTTCATCTAAATTTCCACTAACATAAAAGCTATAGATATCATCTGCACCATAACCTCCGTTACGGCTAGAAGAAAAATATCCGTTCTTTTTATCTCGATCAATGATAAAACCGAAATCATCATTTTCACTATTAAAAGGGGCTCCAAGGTTTTTAGCTGGAGACCAGTCACCACCTGGACGACTAAAAAACAAGTCTAATCCACCAAAACCAATATGTCCGTTGGAAGCAAAGTAGAGTGTTCCATCGGCGTGTACAAAAGGAAAAATTTCGTCAGATTCAGTATTAACGGAAGGACCTAAGTTTCGTGGTTCGGACCAGTCATCTCCGATTTTTTGGACACTCCAAATATCCATACCACCAGCACCACCTTCGCGATTACTAGCGAAGTAGAGTACATCTCCTTCTACTGAAATAGAAGGATGAACGGTATTATATTCTTTATCATTGAAAGGAAGACTCGTAATGTTTACCCATTTGCCAGCTACATTTTCAGCTTGGTAAATAGACATTTTGGTAATGCCATCTTTTGCTTTAATTTTTCTACCATCTTTAGTAGTATTTCGAGTGAAAAACATCGTTTCTCCCGTACGGTCAAAAGTCAACGGACCTTCGTGTACAGTACTTAACAACTCGATAGAAAATGGTTTAGGAGGAAGTAATAAACCGTTTTCTTCTCTTTTACTTTGGAAGATAGACATCACGTTTTTATCGATCCGTTTATCTTTCATTTTAAAGCGTTTATTAGACACTTTGGTAGAAATGAAAACAATTCCATCTTCATAGAAGGCCGGACTATATTCCAGTTTGTCGGAATTGATCGTTGCTTCGTTATTGATAAATACTTTTTTTTCTTCTTCGGTTTCTTGAGCAGAAACATTAAATACCAATACGGTAAGTAGTAAAGTTGAAAAAAAGTGTTGAAAAATATTCATATTCAATCTTTTAAAAAACTAAGAATTTGGGCCTTTAAAAATAATTAGAATAAGGCCTAAAAGAAAAATCTCGGATTTGCAATATCATTACGTTCCTTAAGGAAATCATAACGTACTAAAGCTTCAAAACTTCCATTATTATAATTGCTTAACTCACCCAATCCTAAATCATAGGATACACCAAATCCAAAACTATTATACTGAAACATTAATAATGCGTCAATTGACTCTCCAGCTCCGTCTCCACCTAGTCGGTAACTGACTCCAGCTGTGATTCTCTTATCATAAACGAAACTCAAATTGAAATCGAGGTCTAGAGGAGCGTTTTTAACACGTTTTAACAAAACAGCTGGTTTAAGATCTACTTTGCTACTGATTGGAACCAAGGTTCCAGCCATTGCATAAAGGTGAGGTACTTCTTCTGCCGTTTCTCTACTAGTTGGATTAATTCCAATTTCGTTTGGATAAATAGAAGGGACACTTACTCCAAAATACATCTGCTTATGGCTTAGGTAAATTCCTGCACCAAAGTTTCCAGTATATTTATTTTGAGCATCATTCGTCATCACCGAAGGATCATTCTCCTGTTGTGCACGAACTGATGGATCTGTAAAATCAATATTGAAATTTCTGATATTACCTTGAATACCAAAACGGAAAGAAGTTTCCTTGTTGATTTTGACATTATAGGCATAGGCCATCGAACCATTCCATACATTATGAATACCATGTGTATGATTAGCAATGCTAATTCCTAAACCTACCCGGTCACCAAAGAGTGGTGTGTTAAAAGACAATAATTTACTGGTTGGTGCTTTTTCAAAACCTAACCACTGACCACGATATAGTGCCTGAAAAGAAGTAAGTCCCCGGGCGCCAGCATAGGCAGGATTTAATACCAGTTGATTATACATAAACTGGGTGTATTGATTTTCCTGCTGACCATAAGAGGTCATCGTGCAGCAGACAATCAGGAGGATTAACAATTTTTTCATTATTTGAAATTTTAGAAGAAGACCAGAAAGTGGCTTTCTTTTTTAATTAATTTTTTAGAATATTATTAATAGCTTAGTTATCCTTAACGGTAGACCGTCAAGTAGCCTCGGGTCACTGAGCCACCCGTTTCTTTAGT
>CALKJE010000250.1 GCA_937995675.1 uncultured Saprospiraceae bacterium | reverse complement strand
GATTTTAAATCAACTCCTCCATGATATTTTAAGGCACGAATCGTAGCAACAATCACTACAGCTTCTGGTGATAGTCCAGCACTTTGACATTTGATATTGAGAAATTTTTCCGCTCCTAAATCTGCCCCAAATCCTGCTTCTGTTACCACATAATCGGATAATGACAATCCCATACTAGTTGCTAAAACAGAATTGGTTCCTTGCGCGATATTTGCAAAAGGACCTCCATGAATGATCGCTGGATTTCCTTCAATGGTTTGCACTAAATTTGGTTGAATGGCATCTTTAAGTAAAGCCGCCATCGCTCCGTGTGCATTGAGCTCTCGTGCGTAAACTGGCTTTCGTTCTTTAGTAAAACCAACAAAGATGTTTCCTAATCGTTCTTTCAGATCTACTCTAGAGTTTGCTAAACAAAGGATCGCCATAATTTCAGAAGCTGCAGTAATATCAAAACCCGTTTCTCGTGGAATTCCACTTCCGGTTCCGCCCAGACCAACTACCACTTTTCGAAGCGTTCGGTCATTCATATCCATTACTCGCTTCCACAAAACCGTTCTAGGATCGATTCCTAAAGATCTAGTTTTGCTTTGAATATTATTATCAATCAAAGCGGCTAATAAATTATGTGCTTTTTCAATCGCAGAAAAATCTCCTGTAAAGTGTAGATTAATATCTTCCATTGGTAGCACTTGAGAATAACCACCACCTGCTGCTCCCCCCTTGATACCGAATACAGGTCCGAGCGAAGGTTCTCGTAAAACCACCGTCGTTTGCTTTCCAATTCGATTGAGTCCTTGCGTCAACCCAATTGACATCGTAGTCTTTCCTTCCCCAGCGGGTGTCGGACTCAAAGCCGAAACCAAAATCAATTTATTCTTTTTTACTTTTTCTGGATCAATTAAGGATAAGGGTAATTTCGCTTTATGTTTTCCATAAAACTCAAGCTGGTCTTCGGTTAGATTGAGCTGTTCCGCAATTTTTGCAATATGTTTTAATGGAATCGTACGTGCAATTTCGATATCAGAGGCCATAATTTGGTAGAAAGGTTGCACCTGCCAGTTGGCAAGTAGTTTTTTGAAATATTGTATTTATCAATGAATTTTAGAACACAATGCGAATCAGGGGTTGGAAATAAATACATGAATTAAAGAAACATCATCTCCTAATTCAATTTGGGATATTTTTGCTTCTTGCTCCTCGCTTCTTGCCATTTGCTCCCTTCAATCGCGGTCGAGTGAAGCAAATAGCAAATAGCAAGAGGCACCTTCCAAAGCCCTTTATTATTTTTAATTAGAAATTCAACTCCTAATTCGCATACATAATATATGGATTAACCACTTTTAAATTCTTATTCTCTTCATAAAGCACAAAGTTAGAAATATGAATCAGAAATCCTTGTTTTAACCTACTAAATTCATGCCGTTCAGATTCTGCTAAAAAATACGAGATCAGATTCAGAAGAATACTTATTAATCAAGAAGATTGGCTAAAATATTTCGTCAAAAACATAAAGAGAAAATTTTAAATGAGTAAAATTATTTTACAAAAATTTAATATTATTAGACCTTATAAGTGCTGCTTTTCATATAATTTCATCTGGGCATAAAAACAGCAGAAAGAATTCCTATATTTACCTTATAAACATCGATCCTCTATGAAAGTAATTTTAGCTTCGGTCCTACTCTTTTTGAGTGCTATTTCTTTTGGACAAAATGGCGCTCCGCTCCCAGCGGGTGCTCGTGGCATGGCGATGGGCAATACGGGCATCAGTAATCAAGACATCCATAGTATTTTTACGAATATTGGCGGACTGGCATTTTTACAAGGAACTCAATTTGCCATTTTCGGAGAACAACGGTTTGTTGGTACTGGCATTAATAATTTGGCCGTTGGTGCTGCACATTCTTTAGGCTCTGGAACTTTCGGTTTGACGATTCAAAATTATGGTGTTAATGATTATAATGAACAAAAGATCGGTCTTTCTTACGCTCGAAAATTATTTGATAAACTTTCAATGGGGGTACAATTCGATTTTTTAAATACCCGAATTACTGACTATGGTTCTGCCGCAGTCTTTACTTTTGAAATTGGTTTTGTCGCTCCTATTAACAAAGAGCTTTCCGTAGGAGCAAGAATTTTTAGCCCAATGCGGGTAGCAATTACCGATGAAGAAGAGGTACCGGGTTTATTGGGAATTGGATTTAGCTATCATCCATCCAAAAAAGTAACTTTTAATGGTGAGGTGGAAAAAGGAATTGATACCGATCTTTCTATTCGAGCTGGAGTTGAATATCAGATTCACCCTGTTGTGAGTCTTCGAGTAGGTGGCGCAGCTAATCCTACTCTAGCGACTTTCGGTCTTGGTTTTAAAATCAGTGATCAATTTAATTTAGATATTGCCACGACCTATCATCAAGTGTTGGGTCTTAGTCCTGGGATTGGGATTCGGTATGGTTTGAAAAATTCGATACCGTTGCGGAAGCGTTGAATCGTTGAATCGTTGAATCGTTTCTAACGTAAAAATCTTGAAATCGTAAAATCGGTTAGGTAAAAAAATAATAAATGCGAATCAGTAGTTAACGCTAAAAGTAGTTTATAAAATAATAGCTATTAGTTTCACTCTTTCGCAATAAAAGAGAGCAAATAGCAAATAGCAAATAGCAAATAGCAAAAAATAAATAAATGCATCTTACCATCGTCGCCGCTACCCTTTTTGAGATCGAGCCTACGCGACAATTCTTAGCCGATAATTTTCATTCTGAAGATCAATTAAAATTTATAAAAGGTGAGACTACGGTTCAACTTTTAATCACAGGTGTTGGAACCACCGCAACTGCTTTTGCCTTGGGCCAATATCTTGGTCAAGTAAAAACAAATCTATTAATCAATGCTGGAATTGCTGGAAGTTTTTCTCCCAAATTTCAAATTGGAGATGTATTGTTGGTGGAACGAGATCGTTTTGGAGATTTGGGTGTAGAAGATGCGGATGGTCGTTTTATTGATGTTTATGAATTAGAAATGCCTGCTCCAAATACACCCCCTTACCAAAATGGTTGGCTGGTAAATCCAGCAGCTAGAGAACAAAAGTTTTTACCAAACGTCTCTGCCATCACCGTACAAAAGGTCCATGGATCTGCAGATAGTATCGCAAAGATTACGAACAAATATCCAGCTGATTTAGAAAGTATGGAAGGTGCTGCGGTCCACTATGCAGCTTTAATGACTGGCACCCCATTTTTTCAAATCCGTAGTATTTCCAATTTTGTGGAACCTCGAAATAAGAATAATTGGGATATCGGCAAAGCTATTGCTGCATTGAATCAAGTCTTGCAAGGCATGATTGATATAGGTTAATTTGCTTCTGGCTTCTGGAGAACGGAAGCCAATCGTAAGTCAATCGTTATTTTAAATTGGTGACAAATAGGAACCTACTATTCATGAACCAAATCCCCTTCTAATTAGTTGTACCGTCATATTCCTTTTGACAATCATTTTTTACTTCGAACAACCGATTATCTTTTATTATGAAAAAATACGACGTCATCATTATTGGTGCTGGAAGTGCTGGATTAGGTAATTCTGGTGTTGCCAATATGCTAGGTTTAAATACTTTATTAATTGAAAAAAATGAACATCATTTTGGAGGTGATTGTACAAATTTTGGTTGTGTTCCCAGTAAAGCATTGATCCATATTGCCAATCAATTTCATGCTGCAAAAAGTATAAGTCGATTTGGGGTTTCCTGTTCTGGAAAAGCAGATATGAAAAAAGTGCTGGAATATATTCATGAAAAACAAAAAATCATTAGGGATACTGAAGATGCTCCTGCTTTGCGATCTCATGGAATTGATGTAGTGATTGGTGAAGCAAAATTTAAAGATAAAAATACGCTTCAGGTTGGAGAAGAATTATATACAGCCAAGATCATTTTACTTTGTACTGGATCCAAACCTCGTGAAGCAAAAATTCCTGGAATTGAAACTACGACGGTTTACACCAACGAAAATATCTTCTTTGATTGTACCGAATTACCGGATCATTTAGTGGTCATTGGCGGTGGAGCTATTGGTTGTGAACTTGGACAATCTTTGTCTCGTCTTGGAAGTAAAGTGACCATAGTCAATCGAGGATCACGGATCTTAAAAAAAGAACCAGAATCTGTTTCGAGAATTTTGGAAGGTGTTTTTGAAGATGAAGGAATTACGGTTTTAAATAATTCGGAAGTAAAGAATCTTACCGCAACTACGGCTTTGATTGAGAATAAAGATGGAACAAAACAAGAAATTTCTTGTGATGCGATTTTAGTTGCCATTGGAAGAGTCGTGAATACTGGAACCTTGAATTTAGAGGCTGGAGGAGTTGAATTAACAAAAAGGGGAAAGATTAAAAACGATGCTTATTTTAGAACTACCAATCCAAAAGTTTATGTAATCGGTGATGCTGCGGGAACGTATATGTTTTCTCATGGTGCCGAAAAAATGGTGCGTATGCTCTGGCGAAACTTGCTTATTCCATTTTTCAAAAAGAAAGATCATCAAAAAGACTTAAGCTGGGTAACCTTTACGGAGCCTCAGGTGGCACATTTTGGTTTGACTGAAGAACAGATGAACGACCAAAAAATAAGTTATTATCGACAAGATCAAACGCTGGAACACGACGACCGCGCCATTATTCAAGAGTATACTTATGGTCAACAAAAGCTCTGGATTGAAGGACGAGGTAGACTGTCGAAAAGAAAAATATTATCAGGCTCTTTGATTGCTCCCAATGCTGGAGAAATTGTACAAGAATTAGAATTAGCGAAATTCGCAGGTGTCCCGATTAGCAAAGTAAATGATCGAGTGTATCCCTACCCTGTTCAATCTAGGATTAATCAAAAAACCACTCGGGGCATTTTACATGCCGCTTTTACAGACTTTCAAAAAAGAATGGGACGAATTGCTTTTCGATTGTTTAATTAAAGTGAAGTTGTTTAAAAATGACTCAAAAAAAAATCTATCAAATCCTTACCATTTTGATCGCACTCGTCTGGCTGATCAACGGTCTATTTTGTAAGCTGTTGAATCTAGTTCCAAGGCACCAAGAAATTGTTGGACAAATATTGGGAGAGACCTATGCTCGTCCGATTACGGGGTTGATTGGAATTGGAGAGATTATGATTGGTTTAATCGTGTTAATTCGATTTATGCCAAGGATGACGGCACTTATGCAAATGCTCTTGGTGGCAACGATGAATATTTTAGAATTCCTATTGGTGCCCGATTTATTATTTTGGGGAAAATTTAATACGATATTTGCGCTTGGTTTTATCTTTTTAGTTTATTATCATGAATTTGTTTTGAGGAAAAAGTTATCATAAATTTAGTAATTAACCTTTAAAAATGAACTTTCTAAAACAACATCCTTTCGGCGTCAAAGCTTTTTTTAAAAAATCTACCGTTTTGACTTTTGCCGTCCCAAAGGAAGAATTAGAAAGCTTTCTCCCTTGTATTTGACACTCGATACTTTTCAAGACCAATGGGGTTTTATTGCCATTGCGATGGTAGAAACCACAGCACTTAGACC
>CALKJE010000249.1 GCA_937995675.1 uncultured Saprospiraceae bacterium | reverse complement strand
GATACTGTTGGTTTTTGTTGGGTTTGATGGTGTGTTTTTTTTCTCGCGGAGGACGCAAAGGCGCAGAGACACTTAATCGTGTATATCGTAATCGTGTTTTTTTTCGCGCAGAGACGCAGAGACACTCAATCGTGCATATCTTTTATCGTGTATATCGTAATCGTGTTTTTTCGCGCAGGATTTGTCCCGCCTTAATGGGAAGCGCAAGACCTGTTCCGAACTTGTTTCGGAAGACACTCAATCGTGTATATCTTTAACGTGTATATCTTTCCGGACGGCCAGCCTGTATATCTTTTATCGTGAATAGTTATTTTGAGGGGTAGGTTTAGGAGTAGGTTTATCATTCAAAAAAACCTTTGCAGTGTTTAATTTTACAAAGGTTTTTCTTTTTTATATTTTTATAAAAAAAATTAATCTCTTACGACGGATACGGCCATGTTATCATCAAATTCTCCTAGCATAACAGGAGATTGGCGCATGCCGGTATAGGATCGAACGTTTTGATAGATGTAGCTGTAGAGTTCGTCAATGGTTACGATTCCGTCGGTGCTTAAGTCGGCTTCTCCGCGTAATCCACGGATGAGGAAATGACTAAAGACGCCTTGGCGTAGTCCGCTTGATTCTAGAGATGTTTCGGTAGATTTAGAAGATAGAATAAGTGCGGTACCTGCTTTTGCTTGTGCTAAAGTTCGGTAGTACTTATCTAAGGTTTCAGATACGGTTCCGCGGCTTGCGTACATGCTACCAGAGTGACAAGCATCTGCAATACAGATTTTATATTTTGCAGGGCTTTGTTCTAATAGTGCATTGATATCTTCGTGCAATAGTTTATTGTTATAACCATCAAAATCAATCGGTAAAAAAGAACCGTTTAGGCCATGACCGGAGAAGTATAACATTACTAGATCATTAGGTCCTGCTTTTGAAAAAACTTCACTTACGGTTGATTTTATTTTTTCTAGCGTCGCATCTTCGTCAATTAATATTTTTATTTGATCGTTGTCTAATGCTCCACCTTCTGGGCTTTTTAAGTGCGCAAAAATTCTATAAGCATCATCATCTGTATATTTTAGTGCTGGCATATGTTCGTAATTAGAAACGCCCACTAATACTGCCCATACTTTGGTGTCTGTATTTTGTGGTACAGGAGCTACGCTAGTTTTTGTATCCGCTTCCGGTTTGCCAAGATAGGTTCCATCTTGCCATAGTCCGTTGACTTTAGATCCATCAAGCATAAAAAGGGTTCCGATTCCATTAAAACTTCCTCTTTGCCATTGGCCTTCATACTTTTCTCCATTGGCGTAGTAGCAAATTCCAGTTCCTTCTGGAATTTCATTTTTAAAAGAACCGACATATTTAGCTGATCCACCTTCGTAGATATAGGTACCAATTCCATTTTGGCAATCTCCTTCGATACAACCTTCTTCTGCGCTTGCAGGTCTAAGATTTAGAAATTCTCCGTTTACCCATTCACCGTTGGTAGTCGTCCCATCAAGGTGATAGATCGTTCCTAGTCCGTGGGAATAATTATTTTTAAAACCACCAATATACTTTTCTCCATCTGGGTAAAACCAGGTGCCTTGACCATGAAGTTTTCCATTATTAAATGTTCCTTCATATTTACTACCATCAATGTAGACGTAGACTCCAAGACCTGCTTCGCAATTACCTTGTACACAACCAGACTGTACATCAAATGCAGTAGTAGTTTGCGTATTTCCTTTGGTCGCAAATTCTAAGACTTGTCCTTCGGGATTAATTGGTTGTCCACGAAGCCATTGGCCTTCTCGACGAGTGCCGTCTGGATATGTTTTTATACCGTAACCTTCTGGATATCTTTGTACCCATTGTCCAGTATACTTGGTACCATTAACATAATTACAGGTTCCTTGACCATGAATTTCGCCATTTTTAAACTGACCAGTATACTTGGTACCACTTGGATAAACAAAGGTACCTTGGCCATTAAAACAATCTCCCTCTACGCACTGTGCATTTAGGGAAAGTGAGCTTAGAAAAAGAAAGGTTAGTAGCAATGAAAGTCTGTACATACGCTAATGGTTTTAGTATTTGTAATGAAAAAAATGAAAAACAAATAACTTGAATCAAGCGGGGAAATATTCATTAATCATTTTTAGATTTCTCTGTAACCAAAGGAATCCAATAGATAACACTACAAAAACATTACCAATTTTTAATATATGTTTATTTTACACTTACTCGTTATATTTTGGATGGAATTGTTTATTTTTAGAAAGGTTCTTTATTCATAAATCCGAATCAGGAGTTAAATTTCCAATTAATAATAAAAAAGGACTTTGGAAAATGCTTCTTGCCGCTTGCTTCTTGCTATTTGCTCTCTTCTATCGCGATAGAAGGAAGCAAGAAGCAAATAGCGAGCAGCAAGAAGCAATTATATCCTAAACTCAATGTAAAGATGAAGATGCTTTGATTCATATCTTTTTTTCCAATCCCTGATTCGCATTATAAATCAAAGATTTCAAATGGCCTTTAAAGAAAGTGGGTTGACATTTAGTTTCCCAACAGATTGGAAAGTGATCAAATGGGATGCACATCGTTTCTTTGGTTATGTCAGTGGTCGAGGATTTAAGGGCGTAGATTTTATGGCTTTGAGCGAGGAGAAATTATATTTGATAGAGGTAAAGAACTACCAAGATCGGCGACCGAATGATGAGCAACATCCTTTTGATCTAATCTTGGCCGATCCAGATTTTTATGCGGAGGTGTTTTTACAAAAATTTACAGATAGTTTTGCTTTGATTAGAATTGTAGAAAAATATTATTCGCGGAAATACTTCTTTAAATGTTGGTCTAAATTAAATTACTGGGGTTTAAAAAAATTAAGCAGCTATTCCTTTTTTCAAAAATTTGATTTTATCTTTTGGAGTAGAGCTGCTCAAGTTTTACGAAAACATCCAGCACAGGTTCAGCTAATTTTATGGCTTGAACCTGGTCCTAAAATATCGATAGAAAAATATATTGAATTGAAAGAAAAACTATTTTCATATTTTAAAGAAAACCCTATTTTGCCGGAAGGCGTTACCATCACAGTCAATAATAAGAATAATCAAAATCCTAATTTCAATATTAAAGTTGAATTGCAGTGAACTACCCCGACCCAAGGGTACGGGGCATCAAAATTACCCTAAAAAGGAGTTTTGATTTTTCAGCGTTTCATCACAATCTGCATTTTATAAAGAATGACTTACAATCGCTCCACGCTTGTTTTCTACCATCCCGGTAGAATATTGTTTTAAGCCCTCACGGTGGATATTTTTCGCAGCATTCAAATCCCGATCTATAATCCTTCCGCAGCCCTGACACATAAATCTACGGTCCGATAAACTTATTTCGTTTT
>CALKJE010000248.1 GCA_937995675.1 uncultured Saprospiraceae bacterium | reverse complement strand
GTAGTTGCCCACAACTCACTCTCCCAAGACTGCACCCATTGATAAACGCCTTCTTTACTCAGTCTTGCTAGAAATATTCCACCGTAATAAACACTTGACCGATGTACAGCTATGTCCACCACCCTTCCAGAAAAATCAATTCGACCATCACCAGTTCCAGTGATTACCACATCACCATTTGGAGCTATAGCTAATGCGGTTGTTAGGACATCCATACTACTATGAATATCTTGTTTCCACAACAATTGTCCCATCGTATCGAATTTCAACAAAAGACTTTGATAGTTTTGCCTCCGATAATTATAGGTATGTGGTTTACCATTTTTCCGACTTTGATAATTGATGGCCACATAAATATTACCTTCTTCATCAAAGATGGTATTGACAACTTCCTCATTTTTTAAACTATCAATTGCATAACACCACGTAATATCTTGAGGCTGCGCTTCCGCATTCCAACAAGTAAAAAATATGATCAACAGACTTATAAACTCTATTATCCTTTTTGAAGTCATTTGAAAAAATTAATCATTTTTTTTTTAATTCTCAATATCTCAAACTGAATAATAATTTAATCGTTATAGGATTGAGCAAGTGATAAAAGGAAAGACTTCTAATTACGTTTGGTAATAGATTATCAATTCTCACCAACTTTAACACCATTTTAAGCATCTTAATTAGAAAAATATCGTTAAATTTGGTAATGGTTGGACAATAAGTTCCGTATTTTGGCAAGGGAATTTTTGTTCAAGATGAGGCAAAAAACGTAGACGATGCCATAGCATCCTGCGCATGCTTGTGCTTGTAGCACAAAGAACGAGGGCAAAAGGCTTTTTAACGAAATATTGAACAAAAAGGCCCAGCCATAAATCGGAAAGTTATTGTCTTACCATTACCTAAAGGAACTTTCCCCATAACAAAAACGATCCCTTAGATCACCTCCAATGAACAGTAAAGCGACATACCTCCTAATTCTTTTGTTTGCCACCAGCTTTTGGGGCACTGCCCAAGAAGTTGATAAATGTGGACATGATCTATTATTGGAGCAATCGCTAGAAAGAGATCCAGCCACCGCAGACCGAATGGCCGCCATAGAAACCTTCACCCAAGAATGGCTCGCCAACGATAATAACCTACAAGCCCGACCTCGAGAAATCATCACGATTCCAGTCGTCGTTCATGTACTCTGGAATGAATTTTCAGAAGATATTTCCAACCTACAAATCTTTTCTCAGATTGATATTCTCAACGAAGACTTCCGAATGAGGAACGAAAATGTAGGTGATATTCCCGACGACTTTAAAGATCTGGCTGCTGATGTAGGCTTTGAATTTTGTCTTGCCACCATTACGCCCGAAGGAGATATCACCGATGGCATCACCCGTACGCAAACCGAATGGCCGTGCATTGGTGATTTTAATACGACGACAGAAGGAGGCGTTCCAAGATTATTTTATAGCATCCTTGGTGGAAAAGATCCTTGGGATAGTCGACGATATTTAAACATCTGGGTCGCTCCCACTTGTAATGCCTTTTTAGGTTTTGGTTTTAACCCAGGACAATCTGGCAATCTCAACGAAGACGGCGTCGTAATCGATACCGATTATTTTGGTAATGTTTGCAACGACGGACGGAATCATCATTTAGGAAGAACGACCACTCACGAGATCGGACATTATTTTAACCTCAAACATATTTGGGGCACCAAAGGCTGTGACGAAGAAGACGATTTTGTAGAAGATACGCCACGCCAAGATAATTTTCATAATGGTTGTCCAACGCATCCATCCGTCACTTGTGGCTCTCCAGATATGTTTATGAATTTTATGGATTATACCGATGATGCTTGCATTTCGATGTTTACCATCGGTCAAAAAAATCGCATGCTCGCTGCCATCAATGGTCCTCGATCCGGCCTCCTCAATTCAAACCGCTGTGTCTTCATCAATCGACCAAGACCCGATTTAGGAATCACCGTATTTCCCAATCCCGTCACCGATTGTATCCACATTGAATTCAACGCCAACTTCGACAACGATGTCACCGTCCTACTCTACGATGCCGCCGGACAACTCCTCTACGAAGCCATCAACAACGCTTCCAATATCCGCAGCATCCCAGCCGACGGCCTCGCCACTGGCGTCTACTTCCTCCACCTTACCAACGGCAGTACGAAGGTCACCGAACGAATCATGGTTCGTTGAGAAGGGGTTTTGAGTTTTGAGTTATTGAGTTTTGGGTTGATTAACGCATCGTTCCTATGAATAACTCCAATCTTCACAACGACCAATCAAAAGCCAAGTTGTTAGTTTACAGTTTCTGCTGTAGATACGTCATTCACAAGTTTTGAGTTTTGAGTTGGTGAATTTTGAGTTGGTTAACGTATCGTTCGTAGGAATAATCCGCTTAAGAAAAACCTTCTCTCATGCGTTTCCTAAGTAATGGCCGAATAATAATTTCCGCATTTTGGCAAGGAGATTTTGGATCAAGACGAGGCATGAATTCGCAAAGCGAATGAACCGCTTGCGGATGGGAAGCCGCAGGGATAGCCGCGCTATCACGAGGCTTT
>CALKJE010000247.1 GCA_937995675.1 uncultured Saprospiraceae bacterium | reverse complement strand
TACTCCTACGATAAGTGGATGTAGCTTTTACAATAATATGGCAAATCAAGGAGGAGCTATCTATAATTATGGAAATGGTGGTACTACCAACCCAAAAATTATTTCAACTACCTTTTATAAAAATACGGCTCAAAGTGAAGGAGGAAGTATGATGAATTTTGGTTATGGTGAAGTATTAAAAGTAGAGATAGCCAATTGTACTTTTGCTAAGAATGAATCAATGTCTAACCTAGGTAGTATCGTTAATAAAGGAGATAGTTGGGCTGACCTTCAAGTAGAAGTGATTAACTCAATTTTATGGGATGAAGGGGTAGGAATGGTTAACCAACTTCCATTAGTAGTAACGGCTGGAAACAATATCATCAAAGGAACTGAATTACCTGCTCATACAACAGACTTAGGAAATAATTATCTAAATTATGATCCAGAATTTCTAGATATAGAAAATGGTAACCTAAAATTAAGCGCTTGTTCTCCTGCGGTAGATAATGGCCAAGAGATTTCTTTTACTTCTGTTACAGAAGATAATGATGGAAATGATCGAAAAGTAGGAAACTTAGATATTGGAGCTTTAGAAAGCCAAGTAGAAAGAGGTTTATTAGATGATCCAAATACACTTTTTACTGCAGATCATGAGTATACTGATCCTCAAGGTTGGACACATTATTATGATTGTGGACAAAACGTTTTATTACTTTCTTTAAAAAAGAACGGACAAAATATTGGTAATCTTGGTGATGGAAATTTCAGAGTTGAAATTTTAACAACGCCAGAATATAAAAGTGGACGAGGAACAGAAATTACCGATGCATCTTTTGTAAGTTCTTCTTCTTGTTATGCCATGAATCGTTACTGGAATGTCAAAGCGACCGATCAACCAAATGCTCCAGTAGGTGTACGGTTTTATTTTTCTGAGCAAGACATTCTAGAAATGATTGGAAGTAGTAATTATATCAATTCTATTGAAGATGCATATTTTTTCAAATTGAATAATAATGAAAATCCACGAGCAACGGAGGTTGAAATATCAGATTATCAAGAGTATGTTTTCGATCCAGTGGAAGCTACTGAAACTACCTGGACGAAAGGACTTTTCCAAGGTTTTGAATACGCAGAATATGTAGTAAGTAGCTTCTCAGGAGGTGGGGCAACTACGGGAGCTAGTGTGAGTGCTTTACCAGTTGAAATGGTTAGCTTTAAAGGGGTAGAAAAGAAAGATGCCGTTCAACTTACTTGGAGTACCGAAAGTGAATTCAATAGTTTAGGTTTTGAAATTCAACATCGCACAGATGGAGAAGATTGGGAGATTCTTGGTTTTAGAAAGAGTAGCGGAAACAGTTCTACTTTAAAAAAGTATGAATTTAAGCATCAGAATGCTTTGCCAGGTGTACATTATTATAAACTTAGAGCAGTAGATAATGATGCGAGCTTTGAAGACTCTAAGATTATTTCTGTGAATGTAAGTAATGAACATTTTTCTACCTTGATCTATCCTAACCCGGTAACCAATACCAACGTAATTCGTTACAATCGCGCAGGTGGCTCTTTAGATCTAGTAGTAGTTTATAATGCACAAGGTCAAGAAATTTATCGAGAAAATAATCTAGATGATGTAGAAGATGATATTGAACTTCCACAAATGTTGGCAGTAGGCGTTTATAACGTCGTCTTTTACTCCGGACAGAATAGTGAAATTCAACAATTGATTGTTCAAGAATAGAATTAGTACTTATACACACTCACCTAATTCAGACATTATTAAGCTCTAGTAGCAACATTATTAAATGACAAAACGCAGTGACCACTTCTGGTCACTGCGTTCGTTTTTTTACCGATTTATCTTTTTTTAAAGACGTCCTGCTTTGATAAATCGTTTTACAGTTTCCGTTCCTGGAATCTGAAGTATATAATTTCCTTCCGGTAAATCATTTACAAAGATTTGGAAAACATTACCATTTTTATTAACAAAAATAGGCTGTGATTTAATCAGCGCACCCATCGTGTTGTAAATTTGAATGGTGGCTTCTTGTTCTACCAAACTTTCCATTTCTAATGTAAGCATTTCCATCGTTGGATTTGGATACAACTCGGAAATAGTAAAGTTTACCAAGCTTGAACCTGCCTCATTTAAGACCGCGTTTGGCATATTAATTACCGTAACAGATACTACCGCCTCATCATCTTCTTGTGGCGTGACACCGTCACCATTGCCAGGGAATGAATCTCCATCGTTTTGGTTAACGAATAATACTTCTGTGAAATAATTGATGGTTCCTTCTTCATCCGCAAATAAGGTCAATGTCAAAGTCGCCGTTTCACCAGCACCTAGGGAAGGAATGGTCCAACGTTCTAACCATAAATCATAATCACCAATAGATGGATTATCAGAAGTGTAGGCTAAGCCTTCAGGAACACCCGCTGTTACTCCAATGTTCTCTGCTTCGTCTGGTCCATTATTCGTAATCGTGAAGACAAAATCGATATCTTCGTTTTGGTCACTGACCGCTTGATCTACACTAACCGCTAACTCCAAATCAACTCTTCCATCTCCAGTTCCTATTCCAC
>CALKJE010000246.1 GCA_937995675.1 uncultured Saprospiraceae bacterium | reverse complement strand
AAATAATTCAAATAGAAAAACACCACCAAATAAACCCAAAGAATATCCAGAAAATGCCAGTAGGCAGTCAGCAATTTCAGTTTTAGTTTTTTCTCCGGATCAGAAAAATAAACCAATACACTCACGGGCTCTTTCATTCGGGTTTTAGCCGTTTTTATGAATAGCAACAAAAAAGGGATTCCAGCGATCACGTGTGCAAAGTGTAAGAAAGAAATAACATAGAGATAAGAAGCAGTGGTGCTATAAGCGATAGGAATATTATTCTTAAACAACAACGACCAGGCGACTCCTTGAGAGACCATAAAAACTAGGCTTAGAATCACCGTATAAATTAACGATTGAATATACTTATCCGTATCGTCAGCTTTGTAGGCGTCGTTGGCCATTTTCATGGTATAACTACTGGCAATCAACACAAGCGTATTGATAATAAACAATGGAGGCAGCTCAATCGGCGGAATTTCCATCTGAATCCTAGTATAAAGATAGGAGGCAGACAAAGCCAAAAATAGCATCGTAATCCCTGCCAACAGAAGGGTTAGGAAGATATTGTATGGATGCAAGGTCGTCGGTCTGCCTTTATGGTCGTATTGAACTGGTTTGCTCATTTTATTTCAATTTGCTAAGGAAACAAGAATATAAGAAATGGGTTTAGAATTATGGAGAATGTTTTTAAAAATAAAAAATCAAATACTTTTAAATAGGTTAATAGGTACTAAATTGTTAAGCTTATAAAACAAACAGAACCAGATTCTTATTTTTCAAATTCAAAAGCAAATTCAAAATTGTGATTAAAAAAGAAAGAAGCTTTTTAAATTGGAACAGTCTTATAATATTTCACGATAAAAAAGAGGAAGTAGAATCTTTCTTAAAACGAAAATATCCGTCGTTCTCCTTTAGAGCGACGGATATTTGTATTAAACAAAAGCTAAGTGATCAAGGAAACACGATTGAAGTGTTTGATTTTGCACTTGATTTTGCTTTTGCGTTTGAGAATTAAAAAGCGCTTACGGTTTAATAATATCTCCCCGCTTAATCGCTTTTTGCATTGGGTTAAGTCGTTTCTCAGGACGGTGTTTTTTAAATACTTGGAATCGAGTAGGCAATTCCTTTACAGGCCATAAGTTGTTAGACATATCCACGTCAGCAGTTTCCTTATAAGGATCTAAGACGATACCGGTTGCTTCTTTTTCTTTTACAAAAACTTTGGTCAGGTTGTTCTCGTTTTTCCGCCAAACTTCTGCAGGAATCCGGTCGATTTCTTTTGTACCATCTTTAAACGTCCATTCGATAATCAAAGGAGTTACGAGTCCACCGACATTGGTGAAATTAAGTTCGTAATAGTTTTTCTTACCAAACATCTTCTCTTTTTCTTCTTTGGTAAAAGTCTCATCATAAAGGTAAGTCTTACCGCTGATGATAGAATCTTTGGTTTCCCAAGGCTTATAGTTGGTGTAATAATCTACCAATTCAGGATCTTTTTCCACTTCAAATTCCATCCCTGCATCTTTGTTTCTCTTTTTGGTAATATGATCAAAAGGCGTATTTACCACATCGCTCCATTCTCTTTCTTTCTTCTCTGGATCATTTACTAGATCTGCTTTGTACCATTTGATGCTATCCAAAGACACATCTACTGCGTCGATTCCATAGAACCATCCTTTCCAAAACCAATCAAGATCAACCCCACTGGCTTCTTCCATCGTACGGAAAAAATCCGTTGGAGTAGGGTGCTTAAATGCCCATCGACGTCCGTATTCTGCGAAAGCAAAATCAAATAATTCACGACCCATGACGGTCTCTCTCAAAATGTTTAACGCAGTTGCTGGTTTCATATAAGCATTGGCACCAAAACCGATAATATTATCACTATTAGTCATGATCGGCTCCAAGCGATTCTTATCTTGCTTCATATAACTAATCGCACCTTCTGCTGGGCCACGACGAGATTTGTAGTTATTATCAAACTCTTGCTCTGCAATAAATTGAACAAACGTATTTAAACCTTCATCCATCCAAGACCATTTTCTTTCATCACTATTGATAATCATTGGATAGTAATTATGTCCTACCTCGTGAATTACCACAGAAATACAAGCTTGTTTCGCACGCTCCGTATAAGTTCCATCTTCTTCTGCACGACCTGGATTAAAAGAAATCATTGGGTATTCCATTCCGTTGGCGGCCTCTACAGAGATAGCAACTGGATAAGGATAAGGAAGGGTATAGCGGTCATAAACCTTTAAAGTATGCGCTACGGCTTTGGTAGAATAACGGTTGTAAATTGGATAAGCTTCTTTTCCGTAATAACTCATACAAAGAACATCTTTCCCTTCGCTATTCGTATAATTTTGAGCATCCCAAGCAAATTTAGTACTCGCGCCCCAAGCGAAATCACGAACGTTTTCTGCTTTAAAATGCCAAGTTTTATTTTTGGTCGCACGAGCGCCGTTCGCTACTGCTTTTGCTTCCTCTAGTGTTACGATTTGTACAGGCTTGTCTGATTTTTTAGCTTGCGCTAAACGCTTTTTTTCTGTCGCATTAAGAACCACTTCATAGTTTTGGCAGGCACCAGTTGAAGCAACTACATAATCTTCTGGTAAAGACATTTTTACATCATAATCACCAAATTGTAAAGCAAATTCACCGCGTCCAGTAAACTGCTTATTTTGCCATCCTTCGACGTCATTATAGACACAAAGTCTTGGAAACCATTGAGTTATGGTGTATAAATAGTTTTTGTCTTTTTCAAAATATTCAAAACCACCACGTCCCCAACTCGGCGTATTCATCCGGTCAATTAGGTAGTAATTCCAATCTACATTGAAAACATATTTTTCACCCGGCTTCAATGGCTGAGGAAGATCAACACGCATCATGGTTTTATTAATGGTGTATTTTAACTTACTACCTGTAGCAGAAGTTACTTTTGTTATGTTACAACCAAATTTTTCCAAATACTTGTTGTTTTCCAATCGAGTCAACGCGCTTTCGCTCATCGTTTCTCTCATGCTACTACCATTAAAGATATGGTTGTCGGCATCCGCTGCGTGCTGATTTTCATCCAACTGTAACCATAAATATCGCAGTGAAACTGGGGAGTTGTTATGATAGGTAATGGTTTCGCTACCCGTTAATTTATTTTCTTTAGTATCTAGCGCACATTGAATTTTATAATCCACTTTTTGTTGCCAGTAATCAGGACCAGGCGCACCGTCTGCACCACGATAATTGTTCGGTGGCCACATCAGGTTGTCTATTTGTTCGAATTTGTTCCCATGATTAGATTCTGGGTTTTGCGCTATAATGATGTTACCAGCCATTAAAAAGAAGACGAGTAACATACCATTAAGCATGCGTTTTTCAATTTTCATCATAAATTTTTTAACATTTGTAAAGAAGTATTTTAACTTCAGTACATGGTGCATAAAAGAAGCATTCTTAAATGTCATTGAATTTATTGTACCGTGTACTCAATGGGAAAGTCCCAATCGGTGCGAAG
>CALKJE010000245.1 GCA_937995675.1 uncultured Saprospiraceae bacterium | reverse complement strand
CGTTTAATAGTTGTGATAGTATTATAGAACTGACACTGACGGTTGTGAATCAAATTGAGAATGACTTAGACGAGAGAATTTGTTATGGAGATAATTGGGTAGTGGGTTCTAGTACATATACAGAAAGTGGTACTTACGTAGATACCTTGTTGAGTTTTAATGGTTGTGATAGTATTGTTCGTTTAGAATTATTAGTATTACCTCAAGTAGAAAACATTCAAGTTGAAACGATCTGTAGTGGAGCGGTATGGACAGTTGGAGGAGTCGATTATGATGATAGTGGAAATTATCGAGATACCTTAATTGGCTTCAATGGCTGTGATAGTATAGTAGATTTGACCTTAACGGTTTTACTACCTAATGCGACCAATCTTAGCGAAACCCTATGTTTTGGAGGAACTTGGACGGTAGGAAATAATACTTATGATCAGTCGGGTAATTACCTAGACACTCTAATAGCTTTTAATGGTTGCGATAGTATCGTGGCGTTAGAGCTAGAGATTTATCCCTATAATGAAACGGAGCGGGAAGCGACGATTTGTATAGGAGACAGCTTAAGGTTTGGGGATAATTATTATTCTCAAACTGGAAACTACATTGACACTTTAGCAAGCTATCATGGTTGCGATAGTATTTCTAAACTAATATTAACCGTTAATACGTCTATTAATACAACAATTGATACCATAATTTGTGAGGGAATGAGTTATAGTTTTGGAGGAACTGAACTCACGGATCCTGGTACCTATCGAGATACATTAGTTAGTTATTTTGGATGTGATAGTATTTCAATTCTATCGTTAATAGTAAATCCAGAATACCAAATTGATTTTGATACAGTGATTTGTCAAGGAGAACTCTTTAAAGGAATAGCGATTGTTCAGGATACGATCATTGAAGAAAACCTCTTATCTATTGCTGGTTGTGATAGTGTGGTGATTACACGAGTGGCAGTGTTCCCTGTTTATAGAAACGAATCCTTTCTTGAAATTTGTGAAGGTGCTTCTATCGATATTTTTGGAACAGCTCATACCGAGGCTGGATCTTACACGGATACACTCACTTCAATTAGTGGATGTGATAGTATTCTAGTGACAGAATTAACTGTACATCCTGTGCATCTTGATTCGATAGAATTGGAGATATGTGCAGGTGATAGTATCTTGTTAGGTGGAATGTATTTATTCGGTGGAGAAAATTTCACGGAAAATGGATCTTCCATAAATGGTTGCGATAGCATCACCTATTATGAAGTATTTGAAGTAGACACCATTCGAGTTTTTCAGGACTATGATATTTGTCCTGGGGAAGTAGTGATTGTTAACAATAATCCTTATACCGAAGAAGGAAATTTTATAGAGACACTTTTAAATACTAGTGGATGTGATTCTATCATCGTTTTTGAAATTAGATTCAAAGAAGTTTTCTATCAAGAAAGTGTTACGCCACTATGTACCGGGGACTCCGTTTTGATTGGAGGGATTTGGGTTACAGAACCCGGTATTTATAGAGATACGATAATTTCAGCAGAAGCTTGCGATAGTATTTTTAGAATAGAATTGATTGCAACAGTTCCTGTATTCACAAACCGTAATTTTGAAATTTGTCAAGGAGATAGTTTAGATCTTGAAGGTCAGATTTATCGATCCGATACAAGTTTTACCGAGGTGTTTATTGGTCATAACGGTTGTGATAGTGCGGCTACTACCATCTTGGCGGTACGGCCCGTTTACGAAAATGAGATAGATGTTCAAATTTGTGAAAGTGACAGTGCATTTATTATGGGAGCTTATCGTTTTGAGTCTGGTACTTTTACGGATTCCACAAGTAGCATTTTAGGTTGTGATAGTACCACCATTTATCAGTTGACGGTTCATCCAGAATATTATTTCGAAAGTATGGAAACAATTTGTGAAGGTGAAACTATTCCTTTTAATGGTCGAAATATTAGTGCCACCGGTCGTTACGAGGCATTTTATACAACCCGTTCAGGCTGTGATAGTACAGTAGTTTTATTTTTAAGTGTAGAAAATACTTATAGATTGGAAACGACTGAAAGAATTTGTGAAGGTGAGGAAATTATAATAAATGGAGTAATACAAACTACTTCTGGGGTTTATCGCCAGAATTTGACCACGGTGGCTGGCTGTGATAGTTTAATCATTGTAAATTTATTTGTAAGTCCAAAGCATACAATGGGCAATGAACATCTGATTTGCGAAGGTGATAGTCTATTGATTGGTACGGAATATTATTATTCGGATACCTTGCTTCAACAAAATTTAGTCAATCAATTTGGTTGTGATAGTATTGTGATAGAGACATTGGAGGTTGAACCTCGGGTTGATTTATTCGCGGGCGATGAACAAATCTGTGAAGGTGATTCTGTCCAACTTTGGGTGGATGGTGCAGATATGATCCGATGGTCACCTACTACAGGACTAAGTTGTACAGATTGTCCAAATCCAATGGCTTCTCCAGCACAAACGACCACTTACCAAGTGAGTGCTGATAATTGTTTGGGGACAGAGGCGAGCTACGAAGTTACGGTTTTTGTCAACGAGATTCCAAGAATTTCTGTTGAGCCATTTTTAGAGGCATTGCCGGGAGATTCTGTAAGTCTATTTTATCAGGTTACTGAACCTGATGCTATTATTACATGGTTTACCTCAAGTAATGATACACTCTGTTACAATAATTGTCCAGATACACTCGAGGTGATGGCTACACATGATTTGCAATATATGATCACTGCGGTGGATGAAATGGGTTGTAAGGATGAAGCTGTGGTAACTCTGGACGTAAAGACAGAATGTGTTTACGCCAATGTATTTATTCCCAATTTTATTACTCCGAATAATGATGGTAGTAATGACGATTTTAAAATTACGGAAGATTATGTTCAAGAACTGAGTTTGTTGCGAATTTATAATCGTTGGGGAGAACTGGTTTTTGAGAGTACAGATATTAGTGGAGATCGTTGGGATGGTACCTTCAGGGGAAAATTAGTCAACCCTGGCGTATTTGTGTACTATCTCGAAGGTATCTGCTTAAACGGTGAACAATTATTAATAAAAGGAAATTTAACAGTAATTAGATAAACTGTTGCTCATATACCCCAGCTTAGATTTCCCCAATCAGGCTCAATTTTTGTTAACTATCATTAGACTTATTTTTAATAAATAAGTTTTCCAACCCGCGAGGAATTCGCCATTCGTCTGATGCCCAACAAGACAGAATTTATCAAACCTAAGCATCATGACTAAAAAACAACCAATAGTATATTTATTATACTTTATGCTGGCGAGCGTTGCTCTTTCGGGACAAGATATTCACTTTTCTCATATTCATGCTTCACCTATCACACTCAATCCAGCGATGACCGGAGTGTTCAATGATGGTGACACTCGGTTTATTGCCAATAGCCGATTGCAGTGGCAAAATTTCACTAATGGCTACAAAACAGTTGCAGCTTCTGTGGACGCTAAATTGTTTCAATTAGATCATACTTCTGTTCTTTCTGGAGGACTTCAAGTGATTTCGGATCGGGCAGGCGATTTGGGATTTTCTACCAATATTGCTTCTATGAATATTGCGGTATTGAAGGTGCTAGATCGGGCAGAACGAAATCATATTTCTTTTGGCATGCAAGGAGGTTTCTATCAGAATAAGTTTGATATTAGTAAAATGCGTGGGTATGGTGTAGATCAATTAGTCATAGATGGTTTGGAAAGTAATACGAGCTATTGGGATTTTTCTGCTGGTTTGGCTTGGTATAATACGATTAACGCACATAATTATTATTATCTAGGAGCTTCTATATTTCACATAAATAATCCGGCAATAGGTTTTACGGAAATGGAGACCTCCGATTTTAATTTTGATGCAGAAAATACTGGGAAAATCCTCTATCGTAAAAAGGTGATTCATGGTGGAGGTATGTTTCGGCTTGCTAGATATGTGACAGCTTTACCTAGTTTTATCTGGATGGATCAAGGGCCACACCAACAAATAAAAGTGGGAACTTTCGTCAAATTCAAACAAAGTCGTTCTTTTAAAAAATCTGACAAAGCACTTTATGTAGGTGCTTGGCTAAGGTGGTATGTAGAAAATGATATATTCGGAACAGATGCCATAGATCTTTCTTTTCGCTACGATGTTAAGCGAACTATTTTTACCTTTTCTTTTGATGTCAATGTTTCAACGCTTCGTCGTGCGAGTAATTATTTTGGAGGACCAGAATTTTCAATCATCCAAGTTTTAGGAGGCCCCAACCCTAGAGTGAAGCCGAATAAGGTGAAATGCCCTATACTTTAGATGTGTTGATTTATTGGTATAAAAGACTAATCACTCTAACTAAATCAACTACAAGGTTCCGTCGAAAAACCCATTGAAGACTTACTCCGATCCGGCCAGCATTCCCAAAGCTGTCCCGCTTTTTCAATTTGCCAAAGATTATCTTTTTGTAATAATTTTAGAATAGTCAAGCTACCTTTCATCGCATCGTCTAGCAAGCCATCTTCGGTAATGGTAATAATAATTTGGTCTCGCGTTTCAGGACCTGGTGCTACTACTTCAATTTTTTTAGACTCACTTTCTAATTGATCACCGGTATATTCTAAAGCAATCATAAACGGAGATTTTGCCCAGCCTTCTTTTGCATCATCAGCAACGATAATAGATTTATTAAACGCATCAACGTTTAAGTTCTTTGCTTTGGAAAGCAAGGTACTTAGTGAATTAAAATCGTTTTTAGGAGTCACAGGATCTGAAGAAACGGTGTCTTTTGCTGGAGGAGGAGGAACCGGCGGTGCTTTTGCGGTTTCTTCACATCCAAAGAATAATAGACTGGTCACTAGACTGGCTAGATAAAAAAACTGTTTCATCTTTTTTATTGAAGTTGTTTAATAATTATTAAATCAGTTCATAGGCAATTTAGGAGTTTTTAAATAACTTCATCTACAAGATAAGTAGAAAAGCGGCAATTTTAAGACAAATTCCAAAAACATTATTATTTCATTAACCTGCGTTAAGAAATATGTAGAGACCTAAGACGGTTTAAATAATAGATTTGTTTAATTCTTTTGATATTTAATAAGAAAAGAAGAAGTCTGTTTAATGAAGTTGTTTAATAATTCGAAAAGAAGGCGAGAACTAGAGAAAATTATTCAAGTCGAGCCTCTTTTTTAAGTGCATAGCCGCGCTATGGACGAAAAAAAAGGCGATGAGTTGAATAATTTAATCAGTTCGCAGTCAATTTTGGAGTTTTTAAATAACTT
>CALKJE010000244.1 GCA_937995675.1 uncultured Saprospiraceae bacterium | reverse complement strand
AGTTGGTGACCAATAAGATTGAATTCTTTAAATAATAGCAATACTTTTTAAAAAATAATGCAAATCAGGAGTTGAATTTCTAATTAAAAATAAAAAAGGGCTTTGGAAGGTGCTTCTTGCTATTTGCTTCACTCGACCGCGATTGAAGGGAGCAAATGGCAAGAAGCGAGGAGCAAGAAGCAAAAATATCCCAAATTGAATTAGAAGATGATGTTTCTTTAATTCATATATTTATTTCCAACCCCTGATTCGCATAAACAAAAAACCCATGTCAGGAGCCGATTGGAAAATGATGTTTAGAGCCGTACAAGCCAACGATATTGAACTGGTAAAGTATTATCTTAAAATGGGAATCGATCCTAATTTCCAGCACCCCGAATATATGGCCTTGCCCTTGGCCGAAAGTATTCGATATAATTTTTTAGAGATCACGGAGCTATTGCTGCAAAATGGAGCCAAGCCATTGATCAGAGAAATGGAATCTGGGGTTTCGACTTTAGAAACAGCAAAGCGATTGGGAGATGAAAAGGTGCTGGAGTTGTTAGATAGGTTTATTGATAAATAACATGGTTTTATTGGCTTAATAAATTATCTTTACTTAAATGTTTTATTACCTTTAGCGGGAGGAATGGGAATAGGAATTAGAATGGGAATTAGAATGGTTTCATTTCTTAAAGAAAATTATAAAAATTCAACATGAGATATCTTTTACTAGTGTTTTGCTTGTTATTCAGTTCACAGGTTTATGGTCAAAAAAAAGGGAAGCGGAAGGGAAAGGTAAAAGCTAAACAGTTTTTAAGTATTCAGGGTGGATTGTTAATTGACCATACGTTTAATGAGGCAATGTCTGATAAAACTTATACAGGATTTAATCTAGTAAATCTTGGTTGGTCTAAGATAAAAAATAATACGCAGCGTAGTTTGCAGCTTGAATTGATTGGATATAATGTTAACGAAAAAAGGACAAGGGTCGACACCATAGGTAATATGGAATTTGACCGAATATTAGGAGGCTTTGATGGTAAACGCAGATCAATTGAATTACTTTACAATCATTCCTTTGGCTTAACTGAAGATATCGCAAATGGTTTTTTTATGGGTCCATCTGGATCACTGAATTTTAACTATAATAAAACCGTTCCAGTTATAGGCGGTAATATAGAATCAAAATTTTGCCTTTGCCTTGGAGTAGGAATGAATACAGGATACAACGTTAGTCTTAATAAAAATCTAATGTTAAGTATTTCTTCGAGGGTTACATTGTTAGACCTAGGATGGCAAAGAATACAAAGGGAGATTACAGGTATAGATATTAGAAACAGTACAAAATCTAAATTTCACGCAGATTTTCTTCGAAATCAATTTCAATTGAATATCGGCCTGAATTTTAAGATATAAAAAACATAATAAATCCAAATGAAACGATTACTAATATTTTCTACTTTATTGCTAATTACCAGCTTTACGACCTTACGAAGTCAAGAAAAAATTCAAAATCCTTCGAAGTCAAAAAATATCATTAAAGAACTTCAAAGCAAGGAAGGTCAAACCTATCAATTACTCATTACGCTCCCGAAAAATTATAACAAGGAAAAGGCTTACAAGGTATTGTATTATTTAGATGGTTGGTGGCTAAGCGAATTGGTCATAGGAAACTACCGATTAAATTCAATAACCAACAAAGTGAATGAATTAATCCTGGTGGGAATTTCTTTAGATGGAGATGAAGCGGCTTGGAATGATCAAAGAAATATGGATTATACCCCTTCGGCTTATGATAAAGAAAAAATGAAAATTTCCATGAAAGGTGGCACCTACGAATTAAATGAAAAAACAACGGGCGGGGCAGCTTCTTTCTTGAGTTTTCTGGAAACAAAAGTATTTGAAGAAATAGAAGGTTCGTTCAAAACGATTAAAAATGAGCGTGGTATTCTCGGTCATTCCTTCGGAGGATTATTTGGTTTTTATTGCCTGACAAATCATCCTGAAACATTTAAAAATTACCTGCTAATCTCGCCCTCCATTTGGTGGAATAAATCAGAATTATTGACCGAAGAAAATTTCCAAAAGATAAATAAAACAGCCAATATTTATATTACCATGGGAACCGCAGAATCCGGAATGCTAAAAAAGCCTATTAGAAAATTAATTCAAGACTTTGATCAGCTCAAAGAAAAAGAGACAAATATTATTTTGAAAGAACATGAAAATTTAAATCATCATTCCATCGTTCCTTTAGGTATTTACGAGGGAATAGAATGGATCTATAAATAAATCGGGAACCACTACTCCACCACAAACTTCCCTTGCCCAATTCCTTCCAACCGAATAAAGTAAATCCCAGCGGATAAGTCAAAAACATCCATTTGCTTTTTCGTTAGACCGTTCCCATTCTCCATCATTACTCGCTGCCCGGTAAGGTTAAATATCTCAATCCCATTCAAAGGCTTATCCGCAGATTGAATGGATAAAATTCCATCGTCCACCGGAACAGGAAAGAGCGTCACGCCTTGATCGATCAATTGGGTATTCTCAATATTCGTCGCCGTCTCACATTCCAAATTACCGTAAATATTTACATTGGCAATGCTCGTCCAATTGGTGCTAGAGCTATTACCGATTCCGATAAATTTGACATAGCGTGCCAGGACACCTGCTAAACTAAAAAATTGTTCCGTCTCCACGGTAACACCAGATTCTGCACTTGTTTCTGTATCTATCACGGTCGTAAAGGGCCCATCAGCTTCGTCTGCTACCGCAATAGAAAAGGTGATCGTTCTTTCATCGGCTTTCCAAAAGTGGATACCGATTTCTGTTAATTCGTGGATACAACTTAGATCAAAAGTGATAGATACTTCCGGCTCCGTATCTGGATTTCCAGTCCAATAATTACTGAGGTCATCATTATAAGCATTCTCTTCAGAAACTGTTGGAATGTTTTGTGTTCCTTCGCTGGTCGTACCTGTGATTGGAATTTCCGTGGGCACAAAAGAATTAGATTGCAGAGCGAATAGACTTGCCAGCAAACCATTGCCTCCGTCCACTTCTTCAATAAAAACATTTCCTGATCTTTCTGCTCCGGTGGTATTTTCCGTTGCCGTTGCGGTTACGGTGGTCGTTCCAGTTCCGTTGGTTATATCTAAACTTAGCCAAGATAAACTTTCGATAATTTCCCATTCCACATTCGAAGAGATTTCAAAACTTATACTTCCGCCATCTCTATTAAAATTAATCGAAGAAGGTGTAATCGTTAGAAAAGGTTCTGAGACCGCGACCGCTCCGAAGCCAACATTTAGATCTACATCTGCTGCGGTGTAAGGTAGAAAGGTTCCGTTGGCACCAAACTCCTCCGCTCCCGCATCAAAATTTCCTCCTCTAATTCCTCCTAAAATATCTTCTCCTAAAAAAGGGTAATCTCCAACTCCTGCATTAATCGGATCACTGCCATTGGTCAGTCTATAAAAGTTTCCATCATCTTCTAAATCGGTGTCTGGTAAATTGGTGAAATTGCCTTCCGATACAGAATTTCCGATGGGACTAGTCACGGTTTGGTAAGCATTAATACTCGTGTTGTACATGATATTATTGGCAATGGTTAAATTTTCTGGAGTCAAGGTTAGATCACTGTTTACCGTCGTTCCAATTCTTAAGGCATAATCACAATTCACAAAAGTATTATTGACAATCTGTGCATCCTTCACTTGATAATAACCATTCAGCGCAGAATTAGGTCGACCATTCGTTACATTGATACCTCCAGTTACGTTCGAAGAAGAACCATTTTCTTTAAAAGAGTTGATCCCTTCAATATAATTATTATAAACTTTATGACCTTCTCCAATTACCCGAACACCAGCGGTAAAAGCATTTCCTTCTGCAAAGAAATAATTGCCATAAACTTCACAATTATCGCCATGTCGCAAAGTTAAACAACCTGCATAATCTCTAAAAGTATTGTTGTAATATTTATTCTGTCCAGATTTATTTGAAATAATTTCGATTTCACCAAAGAAATTGTAGAAGTAATTTTCGTACACTTCGCTAAAAGAATTGCTTAGGGAGGTACTACTATTTCCGATTCGAATCGCATCTTGATCATTGTCTTCATTCAGTCCATTGATCGGTGTTCTATCTGCAAAATAATTATGGTGAATTTCTAAATAATCAGGTTCGGTAGAATTTCTATTATCATTGATGATACTTCCTACACCGTATTTTCCAATAAAAGAATTATAAGCAATTTCATTATCTCGTCCATCGGTCAATATCCATTTAAATTTAAAAGTCTTTTGACTTTCTGTCCCATTATAACTATCAATTTTATTATTGATGATTTTACAATTATTACATCGCTTCAATTCTATCACTGGCCGAATTACTTCGTCATCCACTACTAAGTTGGAAGCGTTTTGAAACACCAATCCAGAAAGCGTTAAATAATTACCTTCCATATACACTGCGGAGTTACCCGTCATCAAAACTGATCCCGGATTTTCTGCTTTGATGGTGATCGGCGCTGCAGAAGTTCCATCTTTATCAATATCAATAAAAACATTATTCCATGTTCCATCAGCCAAAATAATCGTCGTTCCGGGCGAGGCCGAATTGATGGCATTATTTAATTGCGTGGTATTGGTAACAAGCTGGGCTTGGCTTAGGATGGTGAGTAAGCAGAGGGTCAGGGTGAATAGTAGTTTTTGTATCATCTGAAATAAAAGTTGAAAAATGGGTTAGAAAGCTGTAGTGTGAAATTAGATATTAGTTGGGAAGAAAGGAAGAATATCAATGGGAATATTCAATATTTTGAGGACTGTATCACAAAGTGTGTCATTTGCCGGCCCGCGCCTCGGTCCTAAAGGAAGCCCAGCCCGCTGACACACTTTAAGTGAACAGTCTCATAATTTGGACTCAACGACATTTCGCTCTATGACTTAGGTAAAATCTGCCGTTCTCCATTAATAAATTTGAGCTTGTTTTTTGAGATTTTGACTAGCTCTCCTTAACTTTTATTAGCATCTCCTAAAATCGCATCTCGCTCTGCTGACAACGCTACTCGATCCTCCTCCCTCACCTTCCGCGCCGCTTTCCAAAGTCCCAGTTTATCAAAATACAACACCGCAAAATATCCTAAAAATGGTGTAGCTAATACGGCGATCCACAGCCAAGCTTTTCCCACGAGAAAACTTAGAATGAGTAAAAATAAATACTGAATAATATAAATCCCTAAATAAGCGCCCAAGCGAACGGAAGAAAAGAATTCTATCTTCTTCACTTTATCAGTCGCTATTTTTTTACCAAAAGTGAAAGGTAGAAAATTGGTGATGGATCCTAGCAAGGCAGGAATAAATCCAATCAATAAAAATAAGCTGGTCATTAAATTCCCATGCTGTGGTTGCGCGATACCTTGATCGGTATAACCTTTCTTTTTTATTTTTTGAAAATAATTAGAAGCAGCGGATTTTAGTGTTGCTTTTTCTTCTGCAGTTTTAGAATTTAATTGCTGCGTTAGAGTCATCTCTTTTTTTCGTAGATCATCTGAATCTACAAAGGCAGGTAATAAGGTGGATTCTAAATTATTGCGTTGAATTTCTAGGATTTGATTGACCCAAGCATCGTCGGCAGGATCGGCGATATGGATGACGCGTTCTTTGAGTTGGGCATCCAGGTTACGGGTAATTTGTAGAATGGCTTTTCTTGGATTTTCTTTATAGGCCTCTAAATAATCCTTGATCAAAATCGGTTCACCAGCATTGGCCATCAGCACAGTTCGCATCTGATTGCTATCGGAATAATTGACTCCAACCGGAATGATTTGTACGTTTTCATTTCCATGTTTTTCATAAACACCAAAGGCCATTTTTGCGGTCCCTTTTTGGATGGTACGCAATCGTTTTTCATGTGCCATCGATCCTTCAGACATAATTGAAATACAAGCATTCTTATTTAATAAATCATAGCATCGTTCAAAACTATCTTGATTCTGACGCATTCCCTTCATCCCGTTTCTAAATCGAAAAATAGGAATCGTCCCA
>CALKJE010000243.1 GCA_937995675.1 uncultured Saprospiraceae bacterium | reverse complement strand
AAATAATATGAAACTGACGCTCAAAATTTGGAAACAAGCAAATAATAAAACGGCTGGAAAATTTGAATCTTACCAAGTCGAAGCGGACGAACATATGTCCTTTCTAGAGATGTTGGATGTATTAAACGAGTCTTTGCTAACGCAGAAAAAAGAGCCAGTGATATTCGAACACGATTGCCGAGAAGGAATCTGTGGTTCTTGTAGTATGGTGATCAACGGACAACCACACGGACCTAACAAAGGAACAACGGCTTGCCAATTGCATATGCGTTCTTTTAAGGATGGTCAGACGATTACGATTGAACCGTGGCGTGCAAAAGCATTTCCAATTATTAAGGATTTAGTAGTGGATCGTTCTGCTTTTGATCGGATCATTCAAGCAGGTGGTTATATCTCCGTTAATACGGGACAAGCACAAGATGGAAATGCTATTCCGATTGAAAAAGGATTGGCTTCTGAAGCGATGGATGCAGCGACTTGTATTGGTTGTGGTGCCTGCGTAGCAGCTTGCCCGAATGCTTCTGCTATGTTATTTACTTCTGCCAAAGTTTCGCATCTTGGATTGATGCCACAAGGAGAAGTAGAGCATACTAAGCGTGTACAATCGATGGTTACTCAAATGGATACCGAAGGTTTTGGAAACTGTTCAAACGTAGGTGTTTGTGAAGCAGAATGTCCAAAAGGAATTTCCATCGAAAATATCGCTAGAATGAATCGACAGTATATCGGGTCGGTCTTTGGTTCTGCCACAAAAGTAGAAAAGGCGTAAAGTTCTATTGATTAAAATATAAAAAAAGAAACTCCCATTGGTTGCGAACTGATGGGAGTTTTTTATTCCCACTCACCCTTCCTCAATCACCAACGTCCCAGACCATTCATCATGTAGACTTTGTGGTTTTAATAATAAAATAATTCCTTCTAATGGAATAAATCGTAGCGTAGATCGCATCAACACTTGTTTTAAATTAGGAGGTTGTCCAGTCGGAGTTATGACGATTGTTCTCGTCATATATTTTCCAAAAGTTTTCCCACTTAAATAATATTCACATACGACGTAATAAACGTACATTGCAAAAATCCCCAATAGTTGAAAAGCGATTGGATAGGCTTTTTGATTGTGAATAAAATTCTCTTTAATAGAAGTTTCCGTTAAGAAACCAATCAGAAAAATAATGGTGGAAAAGAAGATAATGGTCCCAATATAATCTAAGATTACATTAAGCAATCGTTTCCAGATAGATGCTGGAATTAACCTTTTTGGTCGTGGAAAAATTAAATGACCATCCAGTAGTTGTGAAGTAATTACGGTCATAGATCATAGTAGTTTATCTAACTATGATCGTTCAATAATTATTCCATGTGATAAAAAAGGAATATGTTAAAAAATGTCAACCTTTAAGTTGTTGGATCTTTTCGACTAAGGAAGTGGTCGAGTGTCCTTCTACAAAAGAGAGGCTCTTAACGACTCCACCATCCCCAAGAACGATGTCAGATCCAACGATTTGATGGGGCTGCCAATCGCCACCTTTTACCAGAATGTTGGGACGAATAAGATCTATTAATTTTAGTGGCGTATCTTCTGAAAAAAGAACCACGGCATCAACGCAAGCAAGAGAAGCCAATAAAAAACTACGATTGATTTCATCCTTGATTGGACGTTGTGCTCCTTTTAATCGCTTGACGGAATCATCACTATTCAATCCTACAATAAGTCGGTCGCCAAGGGCTGCTGCCTGTGCCAAATAATGCAGATGTCCATAATGGATTAGATCAAAACAACCATTGGTGAAAACGATTTTTTCTCCCGCTGATTTCCAGGCTGCCATCGTAGGAATGATAGAATCGAAACTATGTTGTTTTAAGAAAATATCTTTCAACATGCTTAGAGAATTTTAGCTTTTTCTGGAAGTGGTTCCGGGCTATAGTTTTTATTTATTACTGGTAATGCAATTAGCGCAATGAGTCCAAGAAATACATTGATACCCAATTGTACAGAAAAGAAAAGGATATTGGCAAAAGAAAAACTGTCTGCTTCACTGACGCCATATAATGCCAGTAAATTGATAGTAAAAAGATGATAAGTGCCCATGCCGCCAGGAGAGGGAACTACAATTGCCAATGCGCCTACCACGAATGACATCAAGGCAACTTTAGGTGCCAAGTCTGCTGTCGGTCCAAATGCAAAAAAGCAAAAATAAGTCATCAGAAAATACATAAACCAGATGTTGATACTATGTAACCAAAACCCAATTGGGTTGTCTAGTTTGCGAACAGAAAGCATTCCTTCTCCAAATCCTTTGATGATGTTAAAGATTTTTTTGAAAAGCGCAGTTGCCATTATTTTTTGTCTGAAGATCCAACCTATTCCAAGTGTTATTAAACCACCTATGGCGGCAAAAAGTAGTAAACTATTTCCACCACCATCTTTTCCCTCTTGCCATTTTTGCAGGTAAGTAATGATGGTGTCAAATTCAATTAATAAACAGAGACCAATACAAATTAAAAGGAATAAAACATCCATCAGTCGCTCGACGATGACGGTACCGATGACTCGCTCTACCGGTATAGCTTCATATTTGGAAACGGCAACCGAACGCATCACTTCTCCCAACCGTGGAAGACCAAGATTTCCGAAGTATCCAATCATGACTGCACCGAAAAGATTGGTGAAACGAGCCTCTCGACCCAATGGTTTGATCAACATTTTCCAACGAAGCGCTCGACTTATATTGCTAATGATATAGCAAAGGTAAACCACCCCAATCCACCAGTAGTTGGCAGATTTAAAATCACCAATAATTTTTTTAATTAGACTACAGTCTGCAGTGGCAATACCTTTTAATGCACAATCTTCGAGATAGGCGGTTTGTTGTTTTTGAAAAACAAAATATAGAATCGCCAGACCGAATCCGAGGAAAAGTAAAAACTTGAATAAGTTGATTAGTGAGTTCTTCAAATGCGTTTTTTTCGCAAAGATAGCCCAATTTTAGGAATGGTCGAATAATAAGTACCACCAGGAATCGGAAAACGATTATCTGACGAAACTCACAATACGAGAGAAAAGAAAATTAAAAGAGACTCGAACTCTAAATAACCTTTAAACTAACCTATTATTAGCGTCAGGCATGATGCTGATAGGCTTGAAGTTTTTAGATTCTTCAATATCCATCATTACATAAGAGATGATAATAACGATATCACCTACGGCTACTCGTCGAGCTGCAGCTCCGTTCAAGCAAATAACACCAGAACCTCTTTCGCCAGTAATGATATAGGTTTCTATTCGTTCACCGTTGTTATTATTAACGATCTGAACTTTCTCACCGTCCTGCATATTCGCAGCATCCATGAGGTCTTCATCAATAGTTATACTACCAATATAGTTAAGGTTGGCTTCAGTCACCGTTGCACGGTGTATTTTGGATTTAAATCTTGTTATCATCATAATACAGCAAAAATACGGGTTTATAAGAAAGGAGTAAACCCTGAGAATTAATATTTTCTATATAAAAGCTACTTTATATCAATCAAATCTATGCCAAAATGGCTTTTTTTTCTTCTTTTAGAATCATATTGTCGATGAGTCTTATCTCTCCAGCCCAAGCAGCTGTAAGCGCCACAACAAAATCGGAGTCAGAGAATTGCTTGATAGATTGTAATGTAACTCCATCAACAATATCAAAGTATTCTGGCTTAAATCCAGCTTCTGTAAGTGTTTTCATGGCCATTTTAGCCATGTTTTCTGGTGTTCTACTGTGAATATTTGATTTAACCTTAGAAAGAATTTGACTGAGTAATACCGCTTTTTCTCTATAAACCGGTGTCAAACGTCGATTTCGAGAGCTCATGGCTAAGCCATCTGCTTCGCGAATAATAGGGCAGACTACCAATTCGGTTTTATGATTTAGCTGTTTGAGCATTGATCGGACGATGGTGAGTTGCTGAAAATCCTTCTGTCCCATGAATAACTTATTAGGCTGGACAATATCCAATAACCGATGAACAACCTGCGCCATTCCGTCAAAATGCCCTGGGCGGAAAGCACCTTCCATTACAGTTGCCAATTGACCAAAGTCTAAATCAAGGCTCGTATCTAACCCTTCAGGGTAAACCTCCTCTACGGAAGGAGCAAAAAGCACATTTGTTTGAACCGAAGAAAGCATTTCTATATCGTTGCCTAGTGTGCGAGGGTATTTTTTTAAATCTTTCTTATCGTTAAATTGAGTAGGATTAACAAAAATGCTGACTACCGTGCAGGAAGCTTCAGATTTAGCTCGATTGACTAAAGAGAGATGTCCTTGGTGTAAAGCGCCCATGGTTGGTACAAAACCAATTGTTTTTCCCTCATTAGAAACCTTTTGTAGATATTGCTGTAATTCAGCTACCTTTTTAAATAAAAGCATACGATACGATGATTTATTAAATAAATTAAAATATGTCGAAATTGTTTATTTAGAGCAAATATAAGAGGCTTTAAATAAGATTTTCTACAAAACAATCGACTTCATTAAGACGTTGTCAAATAGATCGGGTTACATTTTGAAAGGGGTAAGCAGGAAGAAATTCCCATATTTTTCGTAATTTTGCAAACCTGTTCATTGAATCGAACTAAATTTAAGTACTACCCAATCCGAATTTTACCAATACAATAAGAATATTGAATCAATCTGATTAGCTAGTACTATTTGCGGAAGATGTGTATTCCTTTAAAATTAAAGACTACACCTCTTCTTTATAAAACATATATGTGTCTATGGATAAGAAGAAAGTATTGATTGTTACACAGGAGATGGATCCCTACACGTTGGCTTCAGAAATAGCCACAATAGCGAGAAAACTACCTCAACACATCCAGGAAAAGGGAATGGAAATTAGAGTGTTGATGCCACGCTACGGAACAATCAACGAACGTCGACACCGATTACACGAAGTGGTGAGACTATCAGGAATGAATATTATCGTGGATGATGACGATTTTCCGTTAATCATTAAAGTAGCTTCTTTACCAGGAGCTCGAATGCAAGTTTATTTTCTGGATAACGAAGACTTTTTCAAAAGAAAAGCCATCTTTGAAGATGCAGAAGGAAAACCTTTCGAAGATAATGTAGATCGAATGATCTTTTTCTGTAAAGGAGTTATCGAAACAGTTAAGAAATTTGGCTGGCCGCCAGACATCGTTCATTGTCACGGATGGATGACTAGTTTAATTCCATTGTACTTAAAGACTGCGTATAAAACAGAGCCTTTATTCCAAAATTCAAAAGTGGTCTATTCTCTTTATAACGCAGATTTGGAGGAAAAGTACACGGAGGAGTTTGCCTCTAAAGCTTCGATTAATAACTTGGAACCAGAAGATTTGATCCCTTATCGTAAGGATGGAAAAATCGTTTTGCACAAAGGTGCATTGGCTTTTTCTGATGCAGCCATTGTTGGTAGCGAAGAGCTAAGAGACGATTTGCAAGATCAGCTGAAAGAGTTTAAAAATCCAAGTTTAGAATTCCAACAACCAGAAGCTTATCTTAGCGCTTATCTGGAATTCTTTAATTCTCTACTAGAGCAGGAAGTAGAATAAAAATTTAGATAAATTATACAGCGGAAAAAGTTTTCATCTTTTTCCGCTGTTTCTATCTCCAAATTCAAGTCCCGAAGCATTTTCGCACAATCCAAAAGTCTTAACTCCGTTCTAATAGTATTCTTACTAAGTTACACTACAATCTTTTCCTCAAAAATTTAATTGTCATTTACATGAAAATAACTGGTATCTATACCCTAATCTTTCTGCTTTTGTTAGCAGGATGTACAGAATCAACCACGGTTGGAGGAGAAATCCTTGATCAAGATCAGGCAGCCCTTGTTGCCATTGATACCTTAACCATTCGAACTGCTACGGTAACCGAAGATGATCTAGTGGTATATAGTCCGACACAACAATTTAATACTAATCTTTGTGGGCATTTCGAAGATCCTACCTTTGGGGACGTAAGAGCTGATTTTTACGGACAATTTCGAATCAATCAAAATGCACTACCGTCTTATCCTATTACAGATTCTACTACCTTCGACTCATTGGTGCTTCTTTTAGAATACGATCTAGATGGTATCTATGGAGACTCTACAGCGGAACATGAATTTGAAATATATCGAATCATGGCAACAAGTATAGATTCAGATTCTGCTTTTGTTTCTGGAAATGAATTACCACTAGAGCCATCTCCTCTAACGACGATAAGATTTAGACCTGACTATGAGAGAAAGATTGACCGCAATACGATTATGAGTATTGATTCTGTGGCTACTCCTCCAGATACGACTTTTGGAACTTTCAACCCTTTTTTCAGTATAAAATTACCAACTCAACTGATGAATGATCTGGTAGATATTAACATCGATAATAATGATGGAACGAATGAGTTGTTTTTGGCTAATTTCGGTGGATTGGCGATCAGACCAGTTGGCGGGCCGACGGCGTCGATGTTGAGTTTTAATATCGGTGCGCTTCGTACAGGATTACGGTTACACTATTCTGTGGGAGAGGGGGAAAATAAAGATAGACTTTACGAATATAATATTACAACAGCAAGTATTCGGTTTTCTTCTTTTGATAATAATCAAAATCCAACAATCGTTGCTGCGGAAGCTGCTGGATTTGAAGGTGGAATAACAGAAACGTATATTCAGGGAATGGATGGACCCAATACGGTAATTCAATTGCCATATATCACGAACTTTAAAGATCA
>CALKJE010000242.1 GCA_937995675.1 uncultured Saprospiraceae bacterium | reverse complement strand
CCATTCTCGTATTATTTGGAGAAGTAGATTACCTATATAGCGAACTTAATAATAAAAATAATTTTATTGTTATGGCTCCGCCTGTGCAAGCTCAAGAAGACTTTGTTAATTATCAAATTTCTGTTAAGCCTTCCAAAACTAATACTTTAGGTGCTTATAAAAATCCTGTATCGGTTGATTTTGATGTGCCTGTGAGAGGAGGTTTAAAGGTAGATTTTAGTGTCGGACCAGCCTTTTCCTTTGGTGATAAAGCAAGGGATGAGCAATTCTTTTTTGAAAAAGTGGATCCGGATACTACCGAGAACGTAACGCTAAGCGCCAGAACGAATAATAATGCGATAACCCCTAGCATTGGAGCCTTTATGCATTTTTATAGAAGATCGGGTAAGAATACGTCTTTTGGAGGATTATTTGGGGTGGGTACTGGACTTCAAAGTTTAGATGATTTTCAGGTGAATTATTATGCAGGCCTTTCTTTAGTTTTAGGGAAAAAACAAAAAATTATGCTAAATTCGGGGGTCAGTTTTCTCAGAGTTGATAGACTAAAAGAGGATCAATTCGTTGTGGATGAGGAGTATATGAAAAATGAATTTGAAATTTCTGATGTTGTTGAAAAAGTATATAAACCATCTTTTTTTCTTTCCTTGACCTATAGTTTAGCTAATCGGAGATGAAGATAACTTTGTAATAAAATCAAACAAAAAAAATATTATCCTTAGATACAGTTCTAATGGAGAAATACGGAAGTACAGCCCAGGAAATAAATTAGCCGGGTATAACTATGACTATGGACTAAAATTAGTTTTAAGGACCTAACTAAAAAAGCATTATTTTGTTGGTTTGAACTTCAATTATTTTCAAATGCGTATTAAGAGGGCTAATCTAGATGTTGATGCTTTTGTTGAACAAGAACTAAGAGGCTCTACTTATGGAATTAATATTGGATATAAATTCTAAAAATAGTTTATAATCTATGAAAAAAATACTCCTCCTAACCACAACCTTTTGTCTTCTCATGCTGAATGCCAGCGCTCAAACAACCACCAGTATTTCAGGACTTATTCAAGATGCTAATGGACAACCAATATCTTATGTCAATGTAGGAATTGTAGGAACAAGCACCGGAACGGTCTCAAAAGAAGATGGTAGTTATAGTTTATTTTTTAAAGCGAATACCAACGAGAATGACACGGTTCGGTTTTCCATTATTGGTTATGAAAGTCAAATTTTTTTAATCAAAGAGCTAAAAGACCAACAAACAATCGTGCTCGCAGAAGGCGTGGTAGAATTAAGTGAAGTAGTCGTTCGACCAAACCTATCCAATCAAAAAACAGTCGGTCGTTCTAAAACCAATGGAGGAAGAAAAGTCAACTTTTCCATCGCCAAAAAGCCACGTCAAAATTTAGGTGCCGAAATTGGAAAAAAGTTTAAAGTCAAAAATAAGCCTACTCAAATTGAATCCCTTTCCTTTTTTATTCGATCTAATAATTTTAGTGCCACAAAATTTAGGATTTCATTTTATAGTATCAAAAAAAATATGCCAGATCAGCATCTAACTAATCAGGATATTATCGTATCTGTGGAGGACAAAAAAACAGGTTGGATTAACGTTGATTTAAGCGCTTATGATATTTTCACAAAAAAAGATTTTATTGCAACTATTCAATGGATCGATTCTTCAGCGGATGGTCAAAGCTTGGCCATGCCGATTCGGTTTCCGGTCTTTGGGAAAAAACATTATTATAAATTTGGTAGTCAAGCAAAATGGAAGCGATATAAAAACATGTCCATTAGCATGACAGTAGGTTTAGCGTATTAAAACGATTAGAGTGCGTGACAAATTTGGGGTGCTTGCCTGTTAGCTAGTTGGCTGGTTGGCCAGTTAGCGCTCTTCTTACGTATTTTTACGTTTGAGGGAAGCCAACTAGCTAATAGCTAACTGGCTAACCAGCAAAAAAGAATCTACAGTCCCCCAATTTGTCACACACTCAAATGATTAGTTACCAAAATTATCTTTAAGATTTCTCAAACCATTAATTATGAAACTCAAATCTTTTATTCTAATTCTTTTGATCATTGGAAGTGTTCATCTAAAAGGACAAGATCCCTGTCGTTTCGAACAAGAGATTACTTCGTTTAACGAAATGCCTATTCCATCGGATGGAGAACCCGTTGTTTTTACGGGAAGTTCTAGTGTTCGTTTATGGGAAGGTTTGGATAAAGATTGTAGTGGAGTACCAGTGATAAATACAGGATTTGGTGGATCGCATATGTCCGATCTACTTTATTTTTTAGATCAGACCGTTTTGAGATTTCGTCCAGCTGTGGTTTATATCTATGAAGGAGATAACGATATCTCTGCTGAAAAATCGCCTGAAGATATTATGGCCACCACAAAACAAGTAGTCGATAAATTATTAAACCTAAATCCAGAAATATACATCCATTTTATCGCAGCCAAACCAAGTCCCTCTCGATGGAAATTTAAAACAGCCTACGAAGCGTTTAATGGCTTGCTAAAAACATATGCCCAAGGACATCCACAACTTTTTTATATTGATGTATGGAATGAAATGTTAGATCCTCAAGGACGTCCTATCGCAGACATCTTTATTGAGGATAGTTTGCACATGAACCGAAAAGGCTATTTGATTTGGAAGGAGATTATTTGTAAATAAAAAATGGACGTGACTTAATTATCTTCGTACACCATCTTTTTCAATATAATGTTTTTGAACTAACTCATCCACACTGGCTTCTCGAATTGCCAAGACGGCTCCTTTAAAATGTAAATCTTTATCAACCATGACGTGGTTGAAATCTACTTCAATCTTTGCAGTTTCGATTCCGATAATTTTTCCGGTATGTCTCAATCCCTCATCATCCGTCAGATTCACCATGTTACCTATCTTAATATAAGTATCCGGAACATCGCTGGCGCGATTAAAATCTTCTTTATCAATTTTTAAGACATTGAGTATGTTCCATTTTCCGTAAGCTTGATTGGCAGTTAGAGTAAATTCGAAGGCATCATCGCTACTTAGACCTCGCAAATTTTCTTCAAAACTTTGAAGTAATTTTCCAGTACCAAATAAAAAAATAAAAGGGTAACGGGCATCCATCCTTTCGAGGAGTTCACCATCGGCATTGCCATTGCGGAGCTCGTAAGTAAGTGTGACAACTCGATTTTCTTCAATAATCAATTTCATAGAAAAGTAAACAAGGCAGGGTAGTTTTTGTTTTAGGCTGATTGGAATAAACTCGCTTTGAGATTCTGTTTTTGTAATAAAAATTTCTGAATATCAATCATTTATATTTTGCATAGCAGTTGTTTAGCTCACACAGTATTCTTCTTAAGACATTTTATGCTGCCCTTCCGCTTTCGCGGTGCACTCACTTAACGTATTGTCATACGTTACCCTGCGGGATCGTTCGTTTATGCCGAATGGAAAAAAGCTCAAGGTCGGAAACTTCATTTAGCGGGAACAATTCCAGTTATTAATAAAATACTATTAAGTAGGATTTTTTTGTAAGAACTCAATTTTATTTACTCAAAAAGTGCAAGAAGAAATTTTTCATCCTTATAGTGTAGATTGAACGCCCTAGCTATTGGCTATTTGCTTCCCTCAATCGCGATTGAGGGAAGCAAATAGCCAATAGCGAAATGCAAATAGCATTTTTACAGTCTAGTTTTGATTTTAAATGGAATTTTAACTCCTGATTCGCATTAATAATTAACCAAAAGCTCTTCGATTTTCCTCCAAAATGTCTCTAAGTTAAGGGCTATCCATGTTTCTATTTTTCTTAGAATAACTTATCATAAATTTTTTACAAAAGACAAGTGTTACATCGTTTCACACAGGATGTTGTACTAATGTAGTAGTAGCTTTTTGGGTTGTAGTAACCAAGTTGTAGGTTGAAATAGATAATTATTTAAATTCTAACGGTAATTTCACAGTACAAAATTTTGATTAATGTCTAGAAAATAAATTTTTGATTGGTTTAGTCATTTTTCTAAAAATAGCAGTCAAATATTTAAAGAGTTCTAGCAGTATTCAATACTAAAAGTAGATCTACTTAGACATGCTCTTAATTCCATTTGAAATCAAAAACAGGCACAATTCCTTTTAGACCCTATTAATACTAAAAAGCTTGATAAATCAATCAATTTAGTAGCATGCATAGCCGCACATAGGCTTGGTATGCCCTTATTCTTAAACTGATATTCTTTTAATTAAAATCAAAACTTATGAAATTTTTTCTTTACACTTTTTTCTTTTCAGTGGTGTTTTACGCCAGTGCCTTTGCACAAGCACCCACCGAAGCTGCACCTACACCAACCTGTGATGCAGCCGAAGTGATTTCTATGTTTAGCGACGCCTATACTGATGTTACGGTAGATACTTGGTTAACAGGTTGGTCTGCAGCTACGGGTGGTGGAATTGTTCCGATCGCAGGAAATGATACTCGACTATATGAAAATGTTGATTTCTTAGGGATCGAAACGGTTGTGAATCAGATTGATGCCTCCGGAATGGAAACCTTTAATATGGATATATGGACGCCGAATATGACCACCTTTAGAGTAAAGCTGGTAAATTTTGGTCCTGGAGGAAACTCGGAGCATGAGATACCTGTCACACCAACATTGTCTGGTTGGAATACACTGACCTTTCAAATGTCTGACTTTGCAGGGTTGACTGGAACCAGCAATATCGCACAACTGATTCTTTCTGGGTTACCAGTCGGAGCCGGAACGGTTTACGTTGACAATATTTATTTTGCTACTTGTGGAGCGGTTGCTCCTCCTAGTGGCCCGACAGAAGCCGCACCTACACCGACTTGTGATGCAGCCGAGGTGATTTCTATGTTTAGTGATGCCTATACCGATGTTCCAGTAGATACTTGGTTAACAACTTGGTCTGGTGCAACTGGCGGTGGAATTGTTCCAATCGCAGGAAACGATGCACGACTATATGAGGGAGTTGATTTCTTGGGAATAGAAACGGTTAATAACCAGATTGATGCTTCTGGAATGGAAACGTTTAATATTGATATATGGACACCGAATATGACCACCTTTAGAGTAAAGCTGGTAAATTTTGGTCCTGGAGGAAACTCAGAGCATGAGATTGCTGTCACACCAACACTTGCTGGTTGGAATACACTGACCTTTCAGATGGCTGATTTTTCAGGGTTGACTGGAACCAGTAATATTGCACAACTGATTCTTTCTGGGTTACCAGTTGGAGTAGGAACGCTTTATATTGATAACGTTTATTTCGCGACTTGTGGAGGAGTAGCGCCAGTGGTACCAACAGAGGCAGCTCCAACTCCGACTTGTGATGCAGCTAATGTAATTTCTATGTTTAGTGATGCTTACACTGACGTTCCAGTAGATACTTGGTTAACGGTATGGTCTTCTGCTTCAGGAGGTGGAATTACGCCAATTGCAGGAAATGATACTCGTCAATATGGCAGCGTAGATTTCTTAGGAATAGAAACGGTTAATAATCAGATTGATGCTTCTGGAATGGAAGCATTTAATATAGATGTTTGGACACCGAATATGACCACCTTTAGAGTAAAGCTAGTGAATTTTGGTCCTGGAGGAAACTCTGAGCATGAGATTGCATTTACACCAACACTTTCTGGCTGGAACACTTTTTCTATTCCAATGGCTGATTTTACGGGTCTAACTGGTACAAGTAATATCGCACAATTAATTCTTTCTGGTTTACCAGTTGGAGCAGGGACGTTGTATATAGACAATGTTTATTTTTCTGACTGTGGAGGCTGTGGAGCTTCAAGCGTAGCCTTACCAGCGACTGGCACTCCTGCGACGATTACCTGTACAACAAGTTGTGAGGATATGGAATGGACTTACTATGAAGATCCAGCCAATCCGGGAGATTATTTATTTGCGATTGAGTGGGATCCAAATTCATTGGGTAACAATGGAGCTGCGAAGACAGGAGCGGTGGTAACGATAGATGTTGATGCTGCTTTCACAATGGTAGATGATGGAGTTGCGGCAACTTGGTCTATGGCTCGTTACTGGAATGTAACGCCTGGAGCTGCTTTAGTAGATCCAGTAAACGTTAAGTTTTTCTATGATCTTGCGGAGCAAACAGCGGTAGTGGATGCGATGAACATGGATGGTCGAACGGTAGAAGGTTTTGAATGGTTTAAGACGGTAGGAGTAGATTTTGATCCTGCTATTCATATTACTGGTTCAACGGTGACGGGTAATTCTATTGCTTTAACAGATGTGAGTGGCGGAGCTATGGAGAATGGTGTTGCTTTTGCGCAATTTGATGGAATTACTAGTTTTTCTGGCGGAACAGGAGTAGCAGGTGTAGGGGAAGGAACTTCGCCGCTTCCAGTTGAATTACTAGCATTTAATGCAAAGACTGTAGAAGATAATGTTCAGTTAAATTGGGCAACTGCTTCTGAAGTAGATAACGATTATTTTCAAGTTGAGCGTTCTGAAGACGGACGAACTTTTAGTACCATTGCCATGATAACGGGTGCTGGAACAACCAATACTTTGCAGACTTATGAAGTGATGGATAAAAGTCCATTCCTTGGTGATAATTTCTATCGACTAAAGCAAGTAGATCTAGATGGCAAATTTACTTATAGTGATATCGTAATCGCAACTGTTAATGCAGAGAGAGAAATTAAGTTATATCCGGTTCCTGTTAGTGATCAATTATCCATTGATTATTCTTCAACTAATGAAGAAGCAATTAGTTTGATGGTCACCGATGCGTTAGGTCGGGTTGTTTTTGTCAAAGAGGTTGAAGTTTTGAAGGGATTTAATCAGCTTAATGTTGATTTTAGAAACATTCCGCAAGGAAGTTATTTTGTGACGATTCAATCTAGTAGTGATCGAATGATTCGTACTATAATTAAGAAGTAAGTACCGACTATTTTAATTTTAGTTTTGAAATTAAGTTTTTAATATCCCGAGTCTTGATTATTCAAGATTCGGGATTTTTTTATTTCTAATTGATCTTTTTTAACAAAAAATAAAATTTATTTTAACCTTGTTTTTGAAATTTTTCTAAAAAGTTACTACTAACAGATGTCCCTTTCTTATTCTACTTTACCCTATATTTGCATCAAATGCTCAACGTTCTTATGCAAATATTAAAAACCCATTATCATCCCGAAATCCATACCCTAGAAAACAAAACGGTTTTTACTCGGTTGGCTACCAGAAGTATCGCGATCCATGAAGAAATGATCTTGCTTATGTATACGGAACGTTACGAAGATTACAGTCTGCCTGGTGGAGGATTGGATGTTGGAGAAGATAAAGTCGAAGGTATGATCCGAGAGCTACGCGAGGAAACGGGAGCCCAGAATATTCATAATATAAAACCCTTTGGAATCTACGAAGAATATAGACCTTGGTACAAACCAGACTATGATATTCAGCATATGATTTCGTATTGTTACACTTGCGAGATCGACCAAGAGTTGGGTAACTCCAGTTTAGAATCTTATGAAATAAAAAATGGAATGAAAGCCAGTTGGGTTAATATTCACAAAGCCATCCAACACAATGAAAAGACGATGGCGACCAGTGCTAAGAAGGGTATGTCGATTGAGCGGGAAATTTATTTGTTAAAACAGATTGTAGAGAAAATATTCTAATTCCTATTCAAATCCACCCGTCCGCTTTAGTTCGCTTCGCTCATGACTCTCCTTCTTCGATTTCGCGGTGCCTTCCTTCAACGCACTGTCGTACGTTGCCCTCCTTGCAGTAGGGATCAGTCAGTTATCCCACAAATAATCCTCTTTAAATTCATCGATCTCTCGACGTTCTCTTTTGGTCGGACGACCAGCACCTT
>CALKJE010000241.1 GCA_937995675.1 uncultured Saprospiraceae bacterium | reverse complement strand
CCAAAATCCAAAGATCCAGTTACATTAGCCATTTGAGCATTGGACTCACTAACTTCTACCGAAATGCTATTTGCTGCTGGATTTAATCGAATACCAAAACTATTATCAACACCACAACTTTCTCGCTTATTGAGGAGTGATTGAGTTCCTGCCGCACTAGTCGATTTTATATACATACTAATGGTAAAATCTCCACTCTCAAAAGAATTATTGATTCTTCCAAGCATTAACATTTCTTGATCAAAACCATTTAATTCGATCGCGTTTCCACTTACACCGCAAACACAATCAGGAGAACCGACAAAGGCACCTGAACCTGTGACGCCACTGCTATCTCTAGGGGTACAGTCATCAAACGAATAGTAAGCGATCAAACCTTGTTGCGCTATTAATGGTAGCGTTAAGCCGATCAGTAGAATAGTAAAAAAATATTTCATTGGAATAATGATTCAAAGAATCAGGCCACTTTTTTCAAATGATTCCTAATTCGGATAAAAACAGTAAAAATTTTAGCGCCTGTCTGAATTTTTATGATTGCATAAAATTGGTCCATTGCAGCCAAATGATGGAAGTATAGATAAATTCTAATGGTTCTCCTGTTTGGAAAAACGAATTAGACCATCATATTATTATGATAGCTAGAGTGAAACAAGCCGATAGTCCTAAGAGAACATATCTGATAAGCCACCCATACCTGGAGGTAACATATCTTGAATTAATTTTTGCGATTCTACTGCTTCTGTTTCTGCTGCCATTGCCATAGCTCGATTTACCGCTACAAGTAGTAAATCTTCTAGCTGTTCTGGATCATCCGGTGTCATAGCATCTGGTTGAACAGAAATATTAACGACTTCTCGATTACCATTGACGGTTACTTTCACAAGACCATCTCCAGCTTCTGCGTTTAAACGCATTTCTCCTAAGGCTTTTCGCAGTGCTTCCTGCTTTTCCTGCATATCTCCAAACATAGTTTTTGATTTAATTTTTAAAAATCGTTCAAGTAAATAATCCAATTATTAAGGGAACCTACTCAGCCTGCAAAGATACCAATTTGCTCGCAGAAGCAGGAATTTAGGCAAAATCTTAATTAGAGATTAGGAAAATGAGAGAGATTGGGTGGGAAAATATGTTCAGGGATTATAAAATGTTCATTAAATAAAGGCTCGGAGGTACCACACACAGCACACTCCTTCGGTTTTTGGAATGAAGTCTAAATATACAAAATATTTATAATAAGTATTAAAATGATTTACTTTTGCCTAATTCTTTTTTATCAATAATTGCAAAATTTCTCTTGCTCCTTGAAAAGGCGTTTTTTGATAGGATAATACAGCTGCTTCGATATTTTCGAGCGCAGCTTTCATCGTAGGATCGGTTTGTAGATAAAGCCGTAAATCGTTTTGAATGCGTTCATGTAACCAGTAACGGGCTTGTTCTTTTCTTTTTTGGTGGAAAAAATCATTTTTTTTGGCCATTCTTCGGTAATCAGAACAGGTTTGCCAGATTTCCTCAATGCCTATTTTTTCAAGTGCGGAACAAGTCATGACTGGTGGAATCCAACCACTATCGGTAGCAGGTAGAAGATGTAACGCATTTTTATAGGCTTTTTGAGATTGTTTAGCCGTGGTAATTCGATCTCCATCCGCTTTATTGATGGTGATCAAATCTGACATTTCCACAATTCCTCTTTTGATACCTTGTAATTCGTCGCCTGCACCAGGGAGTAATAGTAATAAGAAAAAATCAACCATAGAATGTACAGCGGTTTCCGATTGTCCAACCCCAACTGTTTCTACAATAATTTCCTCATAACCAGCTGCTTCACAAAGAATCATGGTTTCTCTGGTTTTACGAGCGACTCCACCTAGTGAGTCACCGGCTGGAGAGGGACGGATAAAAGCATTAGGATGAACAGAAAGATCTTGCATTCTAGTTTTATCACCCAAAATACTACCATGGCTTTTTTGACTCGTAGGGTCAATCGCTAAAACAGCAATCTTTTTTTGTTTGCCAACTAGATAAAGTCCCAAGGCTTCAATAAAACTACTTTTTCCAACACCCGGAGTTCCTGTTATTCCGATTCGAAAACTTTTTCCAGCATGAGGTAGGCAAGCTTCGACAATTGATTGAGCCTTTGCCTGATGATCAGGATGCTGACTTTCAATTAATGTAATAGCCTGACCTAGGATTACTCGATTGCCACTTAAAATTCCAGTAACGTAAGTTTCGACGGATTTCCGCTTTTTAGGGATCGGTTTTCCTGCCGCTTTTTTATTAAAGAAATTTGGTCGATTAGCGGATTTCGCTTCAGAACGATCAGATTCAGGCTTTTTAGCCATAATTTATGGTAGTTAAAGTTATTAACAGTGTTAAAAAATTAAAATTAACAAATATATAAGTCATTGATTATTAATGTTAATGGATTAAAACGACTTAACATATTTTAGGTTTTTCTCTTTTTTGGTGTTAAAGCGTTTAAATCGGCTTCAACTGGGGATTTTTCCCTTGCATGACGGTGATATTTGTCATTATCTTGTGATAAAATGGGCCAGTATTCACACCCAAATTGGTCCATTGCAGTCCACACTTTTTGACCGGAAATATTAAGCTATGAAAACAATCTGCTGCCACTCACAACGGTGTAGAATGTCCAAACCGGTTACACGAATGAGTTAATAGCTCATTCCTCAAGTGTTCTTACTCCACAGGAAAAACCTGTGGAGGAGAACATCCATTTTCTCCAGTGGTTGGCATGCTTTGATTACCTTAACTTGTAATGAAAGACTCTCTTACGATTTACCAGCCACTGGTGAAGATGGTTAAATATGTTAATATTTTTATAAAATACCACTTTTTGGACTAACATTTGATCATTTCATTCGTTCCTATCACAGCAAACCTATTGAATCTAACCTCATCTTAAGAAAATCCGCAATCATATAATTTAATAAAATTATATTTTTGCGTCGAAAATTTAGACAAAAATTAAATTTTATCTAAGAGACTGTTTAAGCAGTTTTTGAGAAACTGAACCAATTTTGGTTCTAATAACACTATTAATCAATCATTTTAAATCAAAAAAAAATTACGATGAAGAAATTCACCATGTTCTCAAACTATTTATTCTTGCTTATGGCAGCAGCCATTTTGGGATTAACTGCCTGTGGAGATGATCCAATCTTGAATACCGAAATTCCACCTTCAGCTTCTATTTCTAGTCTAGAAACAGAAATAAATGCAGGTGAAACTATTACACTTAGTATTAGTGGAACGGAAGGCGATGCAACTATGAATCTTTTAACGATCACCGAAGATGGTGTTACGATTGACTTAGACCGTATTAGTTCTGCTGATATTGCCTCTAATCCTGCTTCTTTACTAGGAGATAATGCCAATGCTTTTGCTTTTACTGTTGAAATCGTAGGACCAAGTATTCCTGGTCTTTATACTTATGCTGCTAATATTGGAGACGATAATGGTAAGACAGGATCCTCTACGGTAGATGTAACGGTTTTGGAAGAAGTTGCTACGCCTCCTTCTATTGAATATATGGGAGCGACTAATCTCACTGTAACTATTGACGAAACTCCTCTTATTTTTAATATTTCTGCTACTACTGGTAGCTCTGACTTGTCAACCATTGCAGTTTATGAAGATGGACAGCTAATAAATCCTGCTAGTTTACGATTCAATGGTGAGGATTTTGATACAAATCCTTATTCTTTAGTAGGAGATGACCTTACTGGATTTGATATGGCAGATGTTCGAGTTGAGTTTGAGAATACTGGTACTTATAACCTTGCTTTTGAAGTGACAGATGCAAATGGTGAAACAGCAAGTACTGAAGCTACTATTGAAGTAGTAGATGCAGGTACACCAATTACTAGTCAGTTTGAAGCGGTTTTACTTTCTAATCGAAGTGGTCCAGCTACAACTTTAGGAGGTCTTGATTTAGACAACGGTGAAAATGTACCTGGAAGTTCTGCAGCGGCTGAAGTAGTTGATTTAGGCATTGTTGATCCAGTGAATGATCCTACTTGGATTCAGAAGATTGAAGGAGCAAATGGTGCGGTATTAGTTGCTGCTGATCCTAGTTCTCCAGAGTTATTTAATTTTGCTAATATCAATAGCCGTGAAGCGATTATCGCTGCTTTTGAATCTGGAATAGGTGGACCTCTAGCTAATCAAGTACAAGTTGGAGATGTTTTTATCGTTAATCGTGACAATAATTACTACATCATGGAAACTGTAGAAGTAATGGTAACGAATAACAACAACGAAGATTTTTACCGATTTGATATTAAGACTTCTATCCAGTAAGCGATTGATTATTCTTAAATGTTCTCAAAAAAAATCCCGGCGATCAATACGATCGTCGGGATTTTTTATTTAATCATAATTTGAAATTTTGTTGAATTATTGAATCAACGATTAAATAAATCAATAAATCAATAAATCAACAAATCAACAAATCAACAAATCAAATTAGTCTTTAATTTTAATAAATCGCTTAGACTGTTTTCCCAACCAAATGGTATAGGTACCTGCTGGCCAGTCTGCAATATCTATGTCTACATTGTTCATTCCACTGTATACGGTGAGTGGTTGATTGATGATAATATTTCCAAACAAGTCACTTGCCATTAAAAAGGTTTCTTCTGTTTGTCGAGCATTAAATCGCAGATGTGCTTCATTATACATCGCTGGATTTGGGAATAGCGTAGCGATCCCAATATTTTCATCGTTTTCAATACAGTTAGATTTTAGAACAATCATTTTTGAGTAATCTGTTTTTCCATCAAAATCAACTTGCTTGATTCGATAATAATTTTCGGTGCCGGGTAGTTTATCTACAAATTTATACTGTCGATAATCACTAACGGTTCCTGATCCTTTGACGGTTCCTAAGGAAGTAAAATCTCTTCCGTTCGTACTTTTTTCTATTTCAAAATATTCGTTGTTTAACTCACTGGCAGTTGACCAATTTAGTACTACTTCACAAGATATTTCTTTTCCGTAGAATTCTGACCAAGTAACAGGCAAAAGATTGCTTACAGTTACGGTTACAAGAGCAGTACTGTATCCTCCATTCTGATCTGTAATAATATAGTAGAAACTATCGATTCCGATAAAATCAGTAGGTGGTGTATAATTGACAAAATCATCGCTTGGATCATTAGGTGTTCCATTATTGTCAAGTACGATAGTACCTCCGTTTAATGAAGTATCTCCCATCGCTGTCATATCCCCACCAATACTTACAATCTCTAAAATATCACCCGTATCTGGATCTTCATCAGGTTTGTCCTGAAATAAAATATCTACTAAAACTGGTGTGTTGATATTAGTGGTTTCAAAATCATCATAGGCAATAGGTTGTGCATTTCCAGTTCCTCCGGCAATTAGTGTTTCACAGACTCCTCCTGGTCCACGATAAACTTCTGTGTCTAGACAGATTTGATCGACTGTTGCACCATTTTGTAAATTAAAAGTATTATTGTTTGAATTGTTTCCAATACTCACTCCTCCGTTTCCACATACACTAGACTGTGTGCCATCGATGGTAAAGTCATCGTCGACTTCTACACAGATACCATTGATAACAACTTCAGCTTGATCGAAAACCTCCCAATCATCACTGACAAAAATTACTGCCGATGGGTGTCCGACAAATAAGCTATTACCAATAATATCTAAATCTCGATCCGGAAAAGGTAAAGTCAGTTTTCCAAAAACATTGAAAGTGCCACCATCAAAAGTAAACCCATTGGAACTATTACCGGAATCTGAAATTAATTCACCGTTCTCTTTGATGGTAATATTTCCTTGATGCGTGTAAGAGGCACCGGATTTGGTGATAACGTGACCATCTTCAATAATCACTTCGTCAGTTACAGACGGTACTGCCGCTGGAGACCAGCTGTTAGGATCATCCCAATCTCCACTCTGTGCGGAGTATATGGTAGCGGCAAAAATAGTGGAGGTACAGGTAATAAATAGGAAGGTAAGTAGTGTGTTGTAAAAAAAGTACTTCATGGTTAAATTGTTATGGTGTTTCCACGAATGAGAGGACTTCGCGTATAAAAAAGCATGTAAATTAGAGCCTAGGGAAGTATTTTGAGGAGAAAAGGACTGTCAACCAAGAAAATGAGGTTGATGTGACAGTAGAGGTTATTTAAATAAGTGCAAAAATCGTGCTATAGTACTTTGAAAAAGATAGGGTAATACAAATTATAACACTTTTTTAACTACGAGGAGTATTTTGGAATCGAATACAATTTAAGTCATTTTTTAATCAAATGTGACAGATTTTGATTTTTTTTATAACTTTTTTAATTAAAGTGGGCAATCGATTAGACAGCTAATTCGACTAATAGCATGTTGCATGTCCTTACCAAAGGCAATGATACCTTCTTCATGTCCTGCCATAGCAAAATATCCAGTATGATGACGAACATCTGTCTGTTTAAGTAATCGGACAATCTCTTTAGCCATTTCAGGAGTGCCATAAGAAACAGATGCGTGCGTGGTCGGAGCTCGGTGTACGATTGATTTCCATAAGTCGAGGTTGTGAATATGGACAACGGCATTTACCTCTGGGCAAGTTTGATAAATGACAGCGTGACTCATCGTTTCAGAAGAGGCCTTGACTGGACCACTACACCATACTTGATTATTGATTGGGTCAATTTTATCAACTACACTATAATGTATGGGGGCTAATTCTGATAATCCTCCCGTAGCTGATCCACTGATGACAAATTTTTCTTTGGTTAATCGTTCACTAATATTACCGTAACCAATTCCATTATCATAAGCTCCAATTAAACCACGGCTATACATTTCACGGCGTCCCCAATCAACAGTTTTCAGCATACTGGCTGAAAGTGCTGGACCTTTTTTCCAATTACAATGAAATTTAATGTACCCTTCTTCCATGGTACTAGTATTCTGGAAATAATTCATGTATTGATGGTTCGTTGGCCTGACAAACACCTCGATCGGTGATCAGACGAGTAACTAAATGTGCTGGCGTTACGTCAAAGCCAAAATTGACCGCCGGACTTTTTGGTGGCGAAATTAAGACTTTTATAATATTCTTCTCGTGTAATCCTTGAATAAATTTTACTTCTTTAGAATTTCTCTCTTCGATAGGAATTTCCTTTACTCCGTCACGAATCTCCCAGTCAAAAGTAGATCCTGGAAGCGCTACGTAAAATGGAATCTTATTATCCTGAGCAGCAAGTGCTTTTAAATAAGTACCAATTTTATTAGCCACATCTCCTGTACGGGTAGTTCGGTCGCTACCGACGATACAACAATCAACTAATCCATGCTGCATGAGATGACCTCCTGTATTATCTGGAATTACCGTATGAGGAATACCAGCTTGTGCTAATTCCCACGCAGTAAGTCGAGCTCCTTGATTTCGAGGTCGAGTTTCATCCACCCAAACATGAATCGGAACCCCCGCTCGATGGGCTGCATACATAGGTGCAGTTGCAGTACCATGTTGGACACAAGCCAGCCAGCCAGCATTGCAATGGGTAAGTATATTGAGTGGTGCTCCTTTCTTTTGAGCAATTAAAGGTTGTAAAAGATTAAGTCCATATTGACCAATTTTTGCACAATTTTCAATTTCTTCTTCACTAATTTTTTGAGCCAACTCAAGCGATTTTGAAATTATTTCTTCTGAATTTTTTAAACCATTAATCAACGATAGTTGACGATCTACTGCCCAAGCTAAATTAACAGCAGTGGGACGACTGGCTTTTAATGCAGTAGCAACTTCTAAAAAAAACGATACCTTATCTAGATGATCTTTTACTTCTAAACAAGCTAGGTACATACCAAATGCTGCGGTAACACCAATGAGTGGTGCTCCACGAACGTGCATTTCCCGAATAGCAATTTCGGAATCTTTCCATGATTTTAATTGTTCTATAATCAGTTGATGAGGTAAAAATCGCTGATCGATGATTTCTATAATTTTAGAATCTTCAGGGTTTAACCAAATAGATTGTTGAATTTTAGTCTTATTTTTCATGGATCGAAGATAAGGAAGTTGTGGAATAAGTCTAAAATTTTTATTCTTAAAAATTACTACTAAAATGAATAAAGAAAGTTTGCAGAAGCAGCAGATAGAATTAGCAAATCAGTTGATCGTACCGAAAGACGGTAGTGGTTACAAAATTATGGATGGAGATCTAGTTTTTACTTTTGACATTCAATACGAAGGAGATCAAGGATTTGTAGCCGTTGATGTATTAGCCTGGCCAGATCAACCAGTTGGTCTATTTACTCAAGTTTATGATGCCACGGTGTCATACGAGCCAGGTTATTTTGCTTTTCGAGAAGGGCCATTATTATTAAAAGCATTGGATGACTTATGTAAGTCTTGTAATATTACTCCCGATCTATTGATTATTGATGGACATGGTACCGCACATCCACGAAGGTTAGGTGTTGCTAGCTGGTTAGGGATCAAAGCGGACGTTCCAGCAATTGGAGTGGCGAAGGACCCACTACTAAAAAAAGAGTACAAAGTAGGAACGGGAAAAGGGGATCGTGCAGCTATTTATGATCATGAAGAATTGGTTGGATATGTTTTACGAACGCGAGAAGAAGTCAAACCAATCTATGTAAGTAGTGGTCATCGAATTAGTCAAACAACCGCTGTAGAAATCATTTTTGGTTTGGCTGGATCTTACCGAATTATAGATCCTATTCGAAGAGCCGACCAGTTCGCGAGACGGTTTTCTAAAGGAGAATGGTCAGAAGGGTGGAGTGAACAAGTACCTAATTTTTAAAGATTTTCTATCATCACTAGGAAGATGTTTTATTCCCATTTTGATAATTGTTAATTGCTTCTGTACGAGTTGTTGCATGTAACTTGGAATAAATATTATGGCAATGACTTTTGACCGTTTCGATAGAAATATTTAATACACTGGCAATGTTTTTATAAAGTAGTCCTTTAGATAATTCTCGCAGTACATCTTTTTCTCGTTTGGTAAGTATCTTGTCATAAGGATTTTCAAGTATCGTTGGTGCTCCTTGAAAAGAAGCTACAACAAGACGAGCAATTTTTCGACTCATTGGTGCTCCTCCATTTGCTAAATCACGAATCGCTTCAATAATTTTTTTAGGCGGCGTACTTTTTAATAAATAGCCACTGGCACCAACTTTAAGTGCATTGAAAATTTTATCGCCTTCTTCAGAAACGGTTAGCACCATAAATTGAATGTCTGGGAGTTTTTCTTTGATATTTTTAATTAATTCTAGACCAGAAATACCTGGAAGTCCAATATCTACTAAGACAATATCCGGGAGGTGGATGGGAATTTTTCTTAAGGCACTTTCTCCATTTCCGTAAGAATGGGTACATGAAAAACCAGGAGTGAGATCAATCGTTTCTTGTAATGCCTCTCGATAGTCGTCCGAATCTTCTACGATGCATATGTTTAAAGTATTTTTCATTTGAGGGTTTTTTTATAAAAAGAATACTCCCTTACAAGAAAAGATTTTTTTCTGGAAAAACGATCTTTGTGGTGTTTTTTTAATAAAAATCATACAAAAGGGGGAGAAAAATCCAAAAAGATGCTTATACCTTTAGACAAAATATAAATAACATTAATAACCCTTTTTAAAACAATCAAAATGACAGTACCAATTTCTAAAGTAACTTTCGTAGCTAAAGCTGAAGTTTTCGGACCAAAGTACTACAGAGATGAATTAATTTCACTCCAAAATTCAGGAGCAGTGACAATGGTTCAAATTCCAGGATTCATTACAGATGATCCCAAACCTTCCTCTAAAATAGTAGTTGGAATTAATAGTAATGGAGACATCATGAATGAACCAAATAACATAGCTATTCCACCTTGTCCTAATTATTGTCATCCACCGGGCACAGGTCCATTAGTAACCCTTTCCAGCTTTTTAAATGAATAAAACTAGTTTTTAGTAGATAGAACCAAATTAAAAGGCTTTACCTTTTATTTGGTTTTTATAAAAAAGGATAAAGATTATTGAATTCTGTGATTTTTTTTCGAATTTTATGCTTCATGTCAAGAATAATCTTGTTTCTAATCTTCTTTCTTTTTAATCTGACGCTTTCTTCGCAGTCATTATCAAGGTTGCATTGGCAACAACTAACTACTTCAAATCATTTACGTAGCCCTTCTAATAGTTTTCTATTTAAAGATTCTAAAGACTTTCTTTGGATCGGTTCAACCTTGGGTTTACAACGCTATGATGGATTTCAGATAAAAGATTATGGTATAGCTCCCGTTGATACTTTTGGAATCTTAGGTACAAATATTCAAGGTCAAATGGTGGAAGATGATAACCATGATCTATGGATTACCACTTATCAATCTTTAAATCATTATGATAGAAAAACGGAACGATTTACTTCTTATCCGATCAAGGGTATTGATAGTACGGTAATATCTGGGTTTCATAGTTGTGGTAAAACTGATAATATTATCTGGTTATTACATGAAGATAGTCTTCGACAGTTTGATATCTTTACTAAAAAATTTATTTCTTCTATTAAGACGCGAGCGAAAGGTTTTAATCGAGGAATTGTTAGGAAATTTGAAGATGCTACGATGGTTTATACTTATAACTGGGGAGGTAAATTATTGAAGGTTTTTGAATTTAAGGGAGGTAGATTGAAGAACCAACAAGAACTACATTTGAAAAAAGCAATTTTTTCTATTTACCCTACTAGTAAAAATCTATTGTTAGTTGGAGGTGAAGAAGTTTTGCGAGAGATTGCCCTTGATTCATCTAAGAATACTGTGCCTATTTTGTGGAAGGGAAAACCAATTGAATCGGTCATAGGAATATCTGCATTTAATGATGATGAAATTCTATTAGCTAATTTTCGTGGAAATCTTTTTCGCTATGATTTAAAAACAAAAAAGGTCTCAGCAAAATTAGACTTTGAAGTTTTTAAAGAATCAGATGCTGATAACAAACTAATTTCTGTATTAGTAGATGCTGATCAAAACATTTGGTTATCTAGTAGAAGTGATGGGATTTATTTCACACATCCTGATAAAGTTAAATTCTCCAATATTGCAAGTGCTATGGTAACGAATATCGTTCAGCGGAAGAATGGAGAAATATGGACTTTTACTAACAGAGGAATTATTATTTTAAATCAAAAAGGTGAAACTGTTCGGGAGATAAATTCTAATCAACCGAATTGTGATAATATGATGGCTTATCATGTGGTTATTGATGGAAAAGGGCGACTTTGGACTAATTACTATTATTTAAACCAGCAATTTGTTAACCCAGATTCTTATGAATTTATTAGAACAAATGAATCAAAATACTTGATTCAAGCACTCTTGCTTCAGGATGGACGAACTATTTTTTCTTCTGCAGGAAAGGAAGGACTTTTTACAATTGAAGAGAAAGATAATCAATTCAATTTAGTTCAAATTCCTGAGACTGATAAAGCGAGTGAAGTACTTTTTTTATATCAACACCCTCAAGGAGATATAATTACTTTAGAAGGAAATACCAAATTGGTATTTTATGATATCATCAATTTTATAGAAAAAAAACCGGTTCCGTATAGTGGAGAGATCAATGATATGTTTACTTATCCTGGTGATTCTATTGTATGGATTGGTGGAACTGATGGACTGGTTTCATTAAACTATAAAACAAAAGCACTTACCTATCACAGCAAAGAAAATAACCTTCCTAATCAGGTTTTTGGAATACTACCAGATGAAGAAGGAAATCTTTGGATGTCTTCAAATAGTGGCATCTATCGTTTTAATCCAATTAGTAAAGAGGTCATGTCTTTTAACATAGCAGATGGTATTGGTAGTAAAAGATTTTCAAAATATGCTCATCAAAAATTAAAAGATGGTAGGCTAGCCTTCGGAGGAGATGCTGGTTTACTCATTTTTGATCCAAAAGATATTAATTCTAATATCCCACCTGCTGTTCCTCAGATTACAAACATTTTAATCGATAGCAAAAAACGGACGGGCTTAAAATGTGAATATACAGGCGCTACCAATATTGAAGAAATTGAAGCACTAGTGCTTAGTCCAACAGATAATAAACTAGAGTTTCATTTTGTTTCCAAAGAATATAGCAACACCGAAGATAATCAAGTTCGCTATCGACTTTTTCCTGAAGAAAAGGAATGGCAGATTGGAGATAATGGTGGTAAATGTCAGTATACACACATAGAACCTGGCGAGTATACTTTTGAAATAGAGGCCGCCAATTCAGATGGTGTATGGAATAAGAAGCTAATCGATAAGGTGGCAATCACTGTACATACTCCTTTTTACGATACATGGTTTTTTAAACTTATCCTGTTTTCTTTAATAAGCTTTTCCATCTACGCAATTCAGAATTTTTTACAAAAAGAAAAAAGACGAAAAGAGCAGGCCGAATTTGAAAAAAATATGGCTTTAGAAAAGGAAAGACTTCGAATCGCAAGAGATATGCACGATGACTTAGGCTCACGACTCTCGGCTATTAGTTTGAAAACATCGATGCTCGAAAATAGATTTGAAAACCCTAAATGGAAAAAAGAATTAGAAAAATTGACCACCGATGCCCAGGAAATTTCTGTTTCTATTCGTGAAACAATTTGGACGGTTGATGCTCGGAATGATGCTTTAGGTACTCTAATTAGTTACCTAATGTCTTATGCAGAGGAACTTTTTGACAGCAGCGATATTAATTACGAATTTAAGATCTCCGAAAATTTACCGGAAAGCCAAGTGGTTTCTGGTAAAACACGCCGGATGGTATTCCTAGCATACAAGGAGATACTAAATAATATAGTCAAACACGCCAAAGCAAGCCAAGTGATTATAGATATGGAAATGGAGAAAGATCAATTTATTCTTACTATTAAAGATAATGGAATCGGATTTGATCTTGTAGAAAAAGAGAAAGGAAGAGGCAATGGATTGGATAATATGCGTTATCGAATGAATAAAATTGGAGGTGTTTGTCAGTTTTTGCCAGTCAACAAAGGAACGGCTATCCAATTGAATTTCAATATCTTAGAGTAGTAACTCAACCAAAACAGCAATGAAATCGCTGTTATCCCCTATTTTATCCCCCATTATCGCTATTGGTCATCTAAGAATTACTCCCGACCTTTGCTTCAACAGATAAGCAAAAAGTCAAATGAAATACTATAGTAGTATTAATTCGAGAATAAGAACGGCTAAGTTATCAATTAAGTTATCAATTCTTAACTACTACAATAAAAAAATTAATCCCTTGCTTATTCTGCTAAGGGATATCCTAAAGATATCACGAATTCCTTCTCTTTTAAGAATCGTGTTTGGGTCGTCTGTTCCAGACATGATTTTTTGTTTTCGTAAAAAAGAATCTCTCTTATAAATTGATCATGCTTGGACCTTTTGATCCCAAGCATGATTTTTTTATGGTTGAAACTTAACGAAAATTTTACCACATTTTTTCAGGAGCGTCTAGGTAAGTATTGGCCATTTTTAAATATTGCTCGTAGGTGAAACCACAAGCGCAAGAAGAAGGGTAATAACTCATATAATTTCCAACGTGTGGCGCATAGTATTCACCATTTGGATCTTGATCACCTAAAATGAATCGACAGCCTTGATCTACATTTACATAGTCAACTACCATGTCTCCAACTCTAAAAGGATCAGCAGGGGTGTCACAAATTAAATCACCCGTTGTTGCACAGTTATCACCATTTACGAGTTCTTCTCGATTTCCTTCAAAGGTGTGTAATAAGCTAAAATAATGTCCCAATTCATGCGTAACTGTCTTGCTTCCAGGCTCAATACAGTCTCCCTTACGGATTACGATTCCACTTCGATTGAGCTCGGTAATATCTCCTAATCCTGCAAATCCACAAACATAAGGCTGCGTTGCACCAAAATCATTGACAAAAAACATGTTGATCCTACGAGAGATATGATATTTCACCTGTAATTCTTCCCATTCAGTCGTTTGACGGTCTAGATCGTCATATTGGAAATTTGGTATATTTCTAAACTCACAAACCTCAAATCGAATACAAATCGGCTCAAAGGCAGTATTCGCAGTCACTATAGCATCCGTAATTTCTTGTTCAGTAATATTAGGTTCACCTAAACTATCAAGAACAATATGTGCAACGACCGAAAAGGTTTTATCCACACAAGGTAAAGGAGCTTGACGGGTGTCTAATTCTTGACCATTGGCAAAAAAAGCACCTAAAAACAGCACAAAGAAAAGGGAAAAGCGTATTATAGTATTCATTCTTATATTATTTCTTAATTGCAAACTTAGCTGTTTTGAGTTATGTTTGCAAGATATTTATAATGTAAAGTCTTATGTAAACCATATAATTAGGAATGGTTAAATAATAAGTTCTGGATTTTGGCAAGGGAATTTTGGTCCAAGATGAGGCAAAAAACGTAGACGATGCGATAGCATCGGCGAGGCTTTTTAACGAAATATTGGATCAAAAGGATCAGCCATAAATCAGGAAATTATTATTTTACTATTCCTTACCGCCAAAAAAACATATTTAGTTATGAAAATACGTTTTATACTTCTTCTCTCGGCTCTTCTTCTTTCTTCTTTTATAATAGATCTTCGGGCACAGACCGCAAATGTTACAGAGGGGTGTTTGCCGCTGGAAGTTTCCTTCTCTGGACCAGGAGGACAAGCTTCTTATTTCTGGGATTTTATGGACGGAGCAGTCGCTTCCACACAAAACCCAACTAATACTTTCGGAGCAGCGGGTTCTTATAACGTGGAGTTACGTGATATGCAAGGCGGAACAGTTATCGGAACGGTTACCATTAGCGTATATGAAAAGCCTGTTGTTACGATTACTGCTGATCCTAGCGGAGGTTGTACACCATTAAATACAACCTTTACAAGCAACCTTGCAGGTAATAGTGCCATCATAGGAACGAGTTATCAATGGTCTTTTGGAGATGGTAGTTCTGGTAGTGGTGCTACTACGACTCATACTTATAATGATGGTGGAACTTTTGATATAGGGCTAGAAGTTAGTACCAACTTAACAGGATGTGATGTGACGGAATTATTCCCAGATGTTATTACTACAACAGAACAACCAGACGCAAATTTTACACTTTCTCCCAATCCAGCCGTCAGTTGTACCGCTCCATTGGAAGTGGGGTTTAATAATACTTCAACAAGTCCTGGCCTTACTTATCAGTGGGATTTTGGCAATGGTCAAACTTCTACTGCTGTTAATCCTGCTAATATTACTTACACCGAAGAAGGTAGTTTTGATGTAACGCTCACTGCTACTAATAGCGTAGGTTGCTCCAGAGTAATTACTCGCAACGTCAATATTGGAAATCCAGTGGCTAGTTTTATTATTCCAGATACCCTTTGTGTTGACCAAAGTATAGCAATTATTAACAACTCTACCATTGGTGCTTATAGCTGGGATTTTGGAACAGATGCCAATCCGCCAGTATCTAATCAGGTTAATCCTTCTGTCGCTTATAGTACGCCTGGAAATAAAACAATTACCCTCAACGTAACTGCTGCTGGTGGTTGTACTGGTGATACAACGGTTACTGTTTTTGTTCAGGAGGTTTCTCCAGATTTCGAACTGACGGTAAATCCTATCTGCGATGACCCTTTTCAATTTACATTGACTCCTGAATACATGGATCCCAATGCTAGTTATGAATGGACTGTAACTCGAACAAATAATCCTTTTGGCAATGTTCTATCATCTGATGAAATGTCTCCTTCTTTCGAATATATTAACCCTGATACAACGGTTTATTCTAAAAATGGAGATATAATTTTAAGAATTGACTACGAAGTTACCAGTCCTCAAGGGTGTACAGTTTCTGGTGTTTTATTAGATACAATCTATGAACCCAATGCCCTATTTATGCCAGATGTGGTAGACGGTTGTGCTCCCGTAGCAGTGGTTTTTTCTGACTCAAGTACTTCGGTGGATCCAATTGTTAGCTATACTTATGTGTATGGCGATGGATCTCAACAGACTTTTAATAATGACAATGATCATACTTATACTTATACCGATCCTGGGGAATACGATGTTATTTTAATTATTGAAAATGATCAAGGTTGCCGGGATACGTCTTACGCAGTGAGAATTGAAGTCGGTGCACCAATTACACCAGACTTTACCGTAACAGAAACGACGGTTTGTCCCGGTGATACCGTTCAATTTACCGACTTGACAAATGATCCTAATATTGATGCTTGGCACTTTAGTGCCGAAAACGGTCGTGCCTCTCATTGTTACCAAGAGAATGAATTATTTTATAATTTTGATAATAGCAATGGTCCACAGGATATTACTTTACAAGTAGAGTACAATGGTTGCTTTTCCGAAGTGACCAAGGAAGATTTTATTACAGTAAACGGACCCATTGCTCGCTTGGATTATCTGGTAGATTGTGAAGAACCTTTCAATATTGCTTTCCGAGATTCTTCTTTGGATGCCACCAGTATCACTTGGGATTTTGGAGATAGCACGACCAGTGATATTTCTGACTTGACGCATTTATACGATAGTACTGGAAATTATATGGTATTTCTTACCGCCGAAAACGATATGAGTGGTTGTCCAGCGTCCGTTGATTCTGCCATCGTTTATGTAAAAGATATTCAAGCTGCTTTTGAAATCGATTCTTTTATTTGTATTGGAACAGATATAACACTTGATGGCAGCATGGCACAAGATGTTGACAATCGCTGCTGGAAAGGATATGATTGGCATTTTAGTTGGGATCGACCCATCACGACGATGGACACCATGACCAATAAAATGTTTAATGCACCGGGCGATCATACCGTAGAATTAGTAACGACCGATATTAATGGTTGTCGTGATACCGCTTCTCAAGATGTATGGGTCTTTAGCGCACAACCTGACTTTACCTTTACCGAGGATACCATCTGTATACCTTCTGAAATCCTTACCTTTACAGACATGAGTACCGCTGATACGACCTTGGTTTCATGGGAGTGGGATTTTGGAGACATGGGAATGGGAATGGACTCTGTTACAACGCATACTTATACACAGTCTCCGTTTCCCCCAGGACCGCTGACTGGACCATTGGTGACAACGGTGAACGTTACCTTAACAGTCGAAGATATTATCGGTTGTCCGAATACGGTTACTAAACCAATTACAATTTATGAACCTTCGGCAAATATTACTACCGATCCGAGTCCAGCGAATATTTGTGTAGGATCTGAGGTCGCGTTTGCCGCTTCTGATTTTATTCTTGGAGGTGATCTATCACCAGTTGAATACGATTGGAATTTTGGAAATGGAATGACTAGCACTATGCAAGTTGATACGGCATTATATAATAACTCAGGAACGTTTGTAGTCAATTTAGCATTGACTGAAATTGCTACTGGTTGTCAAAGCATGCGACCAATTACAGATACTGTGAGGGTACAAGATTTTCCAATCGCCGACTTTACGACCAATGTAGATGGTCAGGATCCAATCTGTTTTCCTCAAATTATCAACTTTACAGACAATAGTGTCACGACCAGTCCTTTGACAGCCGATTGGGATTTTGGAGACGGAAGTAGCTCCATGGACCTGGCACCAAGTATTACTTTTGGTAAAGGAACATTTACCGTCGAATATATCGCTTCTACCAGCTTCGGTTGTCGGGATACCACCATGAGAGATTTTACCCTCGTTGGTCCTGAAGGTGATTTTTCGGTTGATCAAAATCTATTATGCCTAGGAGAAGTTGTTAATTTTACTTTGTTAGATACCGTTGATATCCAAAGTTATCAATGGGAATTAGGAGACGGTACCGTTATTAGCAATCAACCCAACGTATCACACGAATATCTATCCACGGGAACTTTTACTGCTGAATTAATCCTAACAGGAGTAAGTGGTATTTGTGAAACGACCATTACAGAACCAATCACCATCCAGACGGTAGAAGCTGCTTTTACCGTCATCGATGCTTGTGCTGGCCCCGTAGATATTGTCAGCAATTCAGTTGGTCCAATCGAAAACTATTTCTATGATTTTGGAGACGGTGGAACGAGTAACGAGGAAAATCCTACCTATACCTTTGCGAACCCCGGAACACAGACGGTTCAGTTAATTGTAAGCACAGGAATTGGATGTAGTGATAGTGTTATGCAGACGATTGAAATATTTCCACTACCGGTACCGGTGGTAGCCGACGTTGGTGGCTGTGAAAATACCGATATCGCTTTAGCAGTAAATAATCCAACCTCAGGAAGTACCTACAACTGGGATCCAGTAGAATTAGTAGATAACGACGGTCAACCTTCCGTAATGGTTAATCTAAATCAGACTACTGAGTTTACAGTCCTTGAAACGACTGAGAATAATTGTGAGGGAACCGCTACTGCTACCGTAAATATTGTCCCAGCTATCCCTCCGATTGATGATGAGAATCGTGGCGTTTGTGAAGGAGATGTATTTGCTATAAACTTACCCGCAAATCCTTTTTATATTTATCAATGGACAGCGGAAGATGGAAACACCGATGGACTAAGCTGTACGGATTGTCCTAATCCAATGGTCACTATAGATGGTTCTGTTGTCTATCAGGTAGTAGTGAGTGATGCGAACGGTACTTGTGATGATATGGAGGCTACTTTTACCTATATCGTACCGGAGATTGATGATATTGAAATGCCAAACGCATTTACGCCAAGTGGCGTTATAAATAATAATTTTAATTTTATAACGGCTAATGAAGCTAATGTGGTAAACGTAAATTTATTCCAAATTTTTGACCGTTTTGGAAATTTAGTTTATGATAATAATACACCTGCTACTGGTTGGGATGGAAGATTCAATGGAAAATTATCTCCCTCAGATGTTTATCTTTACAATGTTGAACTTCTTCTTGATGAATGTGTCGAAAAAACACTTAAAGGAGACGTTACCTTAATTCGTTAATCATGAAAGTATTGACCTTTGGCATTGCAAAAGATATTGTAGGGGGGGCAGAAATGGAGTTGCCATATGAAGAAGGTATGACGGTTTTAATATTAAAAAAGGCAGTGTTAAGTGCATATCCACAATTTGAAAAACTAAACTCTTTGGCGATCGCTGTCAATAATGAATACGCCAACGATGACCTAATAATTACGCCACAAGACGAAGTGGTTTTAATTCCTCCTGTTAGCGGTGGATAGTTTTATGAGACTTGTTTTGTTGTCGTTGTTCAACACAACAGAACAAGTCTTTTTATTTAAAAAAATATATATTGGACCTGAATAATATTGATATTCAAATACTCGATACGTCTCTGAGTGAGAAGGTCTGCCTAGATTTTGTCTCTCATCCTGGAGCAGGTGGTATTGTTAATTTTATTGGCACTGTTCGCAATCAAACCCAAGGGAAAGAAGTCACTAAGTTAGAATTCGAAGCCTATATTCCAATGGCCATTTCTGAAATGCGTAAGATCGCTGAGCGAGCTGCTCAACAATGGCCTGTCCAAAAAATGGCCATCCATCATCGTGTTGGTACTTTGGGGATTGGTGAAATCGCAGTGATCATCAGCGTTGCCTGTCCTCATCGTAAAGCAGCCTTCGAAGCTTGTTCCTTTGCCATTGATACACTAAAAGAAACCGTTCCAATTTGGAAAAAAGAATTCTTTAGAGATGGCGCAGTTTGGGTAGCAGCACATCCATGATTGAAACTATATCTATTATTCTTCAAACTTTAATTGCTCAAAGTCCTCAGGCGAATTTACATTTGTCAACACGCGCGTATCTGGCGCATCTACCAGTGCCACTTCCGAATTGATTAATACTTTTCTTGGACAAGAATAACCTTGAGCTAAAAACGATAATAAGATTGGATAACTTCTTGGTTCCCAGATCGTGATTAGTGGCTCAGGGAATTCATTGTCTGGACTATTAAATGCCGTAGCAATTCTGGAAGTATCACGATGCTTAATCAAGTATTCCAACGTCTCTTGATCTAAAAGAGGCAGATCACAAGCAACCACCAACCACGCAGAATTTGGATTTTCTCGAAAAGCCGAAGCTATCGCTCCAAACGGTCCTAGTCCCAAAAAGCTATCAAATATCAACGGCATCCCAAATAAATCTGGATCGGCAGATTGATCAGGTCGACAAGATAAAAAGGTCTGTTCACAACAAGCTGCTAATAAATCAAAAGCATATTCTCTTTGTGGTTTTCCGTGGTAATTAATTTTTCCTTTGTCACGACCCATTCGGCGACTTTTACCGCCTGCAAGTACAAGACCATTCAAGATGGGAGTATTTTTTTGTAAACTATTTTTTAAAAAATCAGCAATAGCAGAAATATCATTAATCTTATACGTAGGGATTTTTTCTAAATCTTGAGAAGCCAATGCTTCTTGTAAATACGCTGGAATTTCATTAATTCCTTCTATAAATAAAATCAAAATAACATCCGTTAAACGATCCAATTTTTTTTGTAAAGATTTTTCTTTTTTAGGATCAATAACTAAAATTTGCTGCTTTGATAAAAAGTGGTTTCCATTGACGAGTACTGCATCTTCACCATTAAAAATATTTCGATACTGAAAAGAATTGAGATTGCTTTTCTGGTCAAAACGGTGAAAGCTAATTTTGTCCGTATATTGTTGCGAAGCGCCAACATCAAATGGTGTGAGATTTTTCTTTTTAATTTCTTCATCCTTTGCATGATCTGCATCTATATATCCAACTTTGTAATCGGAAGATAAAGACTCAATAATTTCTCGGGATAATCGCTGAATAGTATCACAAGGTGTTCCAATAATCGCCCATTCTTGTCGATGAAAATTCCCGATGTTAGGACGTGTTAAGGCAGTATGTTTTTGGTGCTTTTTCATAATCTACTTATTCAATATTCCTAAAGTCGAAATCACTTTTTCCTCCAGTCTTTTTTAATAATCTAGTTTCTTTAATGATGATGTTATGAGACATGGCTTTGCACATATCGTAGATGGTTAAAGCTGCAACAGAGGCACCAGTAAGTGCTTCCATTTCAACACCCGTTTTTGCGGTTAAGCCTGCAGTGCAGTGGATGACTATCTCTTGGTTTTCGTTGACAGATATTTTTACTTTACAGTTGTCTAATCCAAGCGGATGACAAAGTGGAATAAGGTCGCTGGTTTTTTTTGCTGCCATAATGCCAGCTAGAATAGCAGTCTGAAATACAGGGCCTTTCTTTGTTTGAATTTCACCTTCAGTTAGTTGTGCTAGAATTGCTTCGTTGACTACAACAATACTTTGTGCAGTAGCTGATCGCTGGGTTATTTTTTTTTCACCTACATTAACCATTGAAGGATTACCTTGGTTGTCCAAGTGAGTTAGTTTATCACTCATTTTTATTGTGATTAAATTGTTTTATTTTAATTTATCCCCCGATGGTGGCCATTGATTCACTTACTGATTGACCTCCTCGTCGATTTTTTTCTGCTTCAAATCCATCTTTAGCACGGTGACTAAGTGCGTTTAAAAACAAGGCACTTATTTCCTTGTCGCTAGCTCCGGCTCGTAAAAAGTCCCTAACGTTGAAAATTCCATTATCGTAGAGACAAGTTTTTAATAGCCCGGTCGGAGTAAGTCTAATCCGATTACAAGTACCACAGAAAGTGCGACTATAAGCAGCAATAATCCCAACGCTTCCAGGGTGTCCGGGTATTTTATAATTTGCAGAAGTTGAGAAGGCAGGGTCTGGTATCTTTTCTAGATTCGGATATACAGTTTTTATCTTATCTAAGATTTTTTTGTGATTCCAAAGACTTAGTCCGTGATCTGCTCCGCTCCCATTAAAAGGCATTTCTTCTATAAAACGAACGCCGACGGGATGATCTTTGGTAAGATTGATCATTGGAATAATATCATCCGTATTCTTACCATTCATTACAACAGCATTTATTTTAGTAGGAATCTCATGTTTTAATAATGCATCAAAAGTATCCATAACTGCAGGTAAAACATCGCGACGGGTAATCTCAAAAAAACGTTCCTGGTCCAAGCTATCAATACTCAAATTAACAGATTTGATACCGATCTTTTTTAATTCAGGAACAAGAGGTGCAGTAAGCGTTCCATTCGTTGTCAAATGCACCTCTTTAATACCAGGTATTTTACAGATAATGGTTAAAAAATCCATCATCCCTTTTCGAACAAAAGGTTCTCCTCCTGTGATTCTGATTTTTTTAATTCCTTCTTTTGCTAGAATTTGGATTAGTCGGACCATTTCTTCGTAAGAAAGCAGGGCAGATTTTTCTACGTATTTAATACCATTTTCAGGCATGCAATAAAAACATCGCAAGTTACATCGATCTGTAACCGCTAATCGTAAATAATTAATGACCCTACCATGATTGTCGTATAACATAATTTTATCTCTTAAAATAGCTGTTTAAGTAAAGTTACAATAAAGTGAAGAGTATATTAAATAATAATGCGAATCAGTAGTTGAAACTAGAAATGACCAACAAAATGGCTATTAGCATTTGGCTATTGGCCAAAAGCAAATAGCAAAAAACACCTAAGTCAATTAGAATGATACTGTTAATAATACAATTTAAATTCTTTTTTAACCCTTGATTTACATTAATACTTTTTTTACAAAAACGCTAAGTTTAATCACAAAAAAGATTAAACTATTTATAGGTGAATTATAAATCTATCTGATTTTTAATGAAATAAATAATTTAAAATTTCAGTATGTGTTTTTTATTCCTGTCACTATTTGTTCTGCTTTGTTACAATAATTGATGGGAATGGCCTGCAATTTGTTTTTTATGAAGTCTTACCATCCCACTTCCCCTTTTCTCCCAAGTTAATTCCCCATACTCACCCCCCTCTAATGATATAATTACACGCTCTCGAAAAATAACTTTATTAGACCGATCCCGAAAATTGTAACTATGTATTTGAGATTTAACTACAAAACCAACTTTCTACTTTTTCCTTTACTTTTTCTTTCTATTTTTTTACAGGCTCAGACATTGACGTATGGAGATGCTACTACTGCTTCTATTAGTATTACTGGAGAAATAGATACTTATACCTTCTCTGGAGAGGCCGGAGATATTATTCGTATTAGAATGAGAGGATCCTCTCAAGGAGTTGATGGTTGTTTTAAATTATTAAGTCCTGGTGGCGCTTTGCTATCTGAAGAGTGTGACGATGGAGGACTCGTACAATTAACCGCGTATGAATTGTCTTCGACAGGTATCTATTCAATCATTGCTCAGGATCATAATGATAATGATACAGGAGATTATGGTTTATCACTTGAAGTTTTAAATGGAACAACAGGAGTGACAATGGTAAATTGTGGAGATGATATCGTAACTAGTTTAGATAATTGGACAGAAGTCGATCTTTTTGGTTTAGATTGTGCCGCTGGAGATCAGCTCATGATCCAGATGCGTAGTACCTTATCAAATGTGGAGTGTCGCTTAGAATTAATTGATCAAAATGGAAATACCGTTGCTAGTGAAGAGACACAAACAGGATTAGCAATTATTCCTACCTTCACGGTACCCACTAATGGTCGTTATGTAATTGCTGCATATGATGGAAATGGAAATGATTTAGGAGAATATGGAATTGCTTTTCAATTATTAAATGACGCATCTTGTGCCACAGCGATTGACTGTGGTACGACTATTAATAATACGTTTAATCAGGTGGCACAAATTGATGCTTACACAGTGAATTGTGTGGCTGGGGATCAGTTGATTATTAGAGCAACAGATCTTGGTACTTCTTTAGAACCCAACCTAATTCTTTGCGATGCGAGCGGAACAGATGTGGTAGCTACAACAGATTCTGAAACAGCAGAGATTAATTATAATATTCCAAACTCTGGAGCATATAGCTTAATTGTTAGAGACGACAAAGGAAATGATGTCGGTGATTATTCATTGGCATTACAGGTGGTAAATAGTGCAGGATGTGCTAAGTACTTGGATTGTGGAGATAATAGTTTTAGTACTACGCTAGATGTAGAAAACGAAGTAGATGTTTATTCTTTTAGAGCAGATGCAGGAGAGATGATCAATATCCAGATGCGTGGATACCTTAATGGAATTGATGCTTTTCTTAATGTATATGACACAGCTGGAAATCTACTTGCATCAGATTATAGTAATGGTTCAATGGCTAAGATCAACGAATTAATTATACCTTCAGAAGGTCTCTATACCGTTACTGCGGAGGATCGAAATGGAAATGATACCGGAGAATACGGATTGTCCTTTCAAAGAGTACACTTAGATCTTTGCCCAACTACCTTAAATTGTAATGATGGTCAGACTAATGGAATGATCGACTATTTTGCAGAAATGGATGTATATGAATTTACAGCAGAAGCAGGACAGATTATTACATTCGAAATGGAAGAGATAGACGCAGCGCTCGAACCTATGATTCGGTTTTATGCTCCTGATGGCACCTTATTAGTTGAAGAGCATAAATCTTTTCATGTTGATATTACAGATTATGTTTTACCGCAAACAGGTCGTTACATTTTAGTTTGTCTAGATAAAAACGGTAATGATACAGGAGCATATACTATTGATTTTAATTTAGACTTTGATAATGGAACTTCCGTTTGCTCCACTTGTAATGATGGAATTTTAAACGGTACCGAAACTGGAATTGACTGTGGTGGTCCTGATTGTATTGAATGTTGTCCGGATGCTGGAACAACCTGTGATGATGGAGACGCTAATACTTTTGATGATGTAGCGGATGGGAACTGTGGATGTGCAGGTGAGATTTGTCCTACTTCAAATGATCAATGTACCGTTTGCCCAGAAGATCTGATATTGAACTGTTCGGATTTAGGAACTAGTTCTCCAGCTTCTGATTTGCCAATGCCTGTTGAAGTTCAAGGAGCGGGAACTTATGATATGACTTTTAAGTTTGAGTCAGGTATCGCTAATGGAGGTAATTGTCAGATTAATAGTATAAAATTCGATAATGGTTGTGTGGGAGTACGTACCGCATGCTGGAACAAAAAAGTAAAAGTAACTCCTGAATATGCTACTTGTCAAGGACCCTTACCAGAGTTACCTTTTACTGTTACTTTTAACGACGAATTGAGTGTTTATTTTAATGAAAATGGCGAACCATCTGAGTCATCTAATAGTAGTGCCGTAGGAGATAATCCACAAGTACAGGAATGGTTGACTGCTGGTCTTAATAGCGTGACCTGTAATGTACAAGACTTTACGCATGATTTTGATCCTTCTGTTTTTGATGCTGTTTGTGATGGTGTCAATTCGGCAGCAGAAGTTAGCCAACTGGTTAACTTTAGATGGACGGACCTATGTAATAACGACATTACTTGTAGTGCTTTAATTAAGGTTGTAAATGATAACACACCACCTTGTCCAGCTGCAGGAACTGCTTGTAATGACTTTAATCCAGAAACTGAGAATGATGCAGAAGATGGTAATTGTAATTGTATTGGAACGGTGATTCCACCTGCTCCATCTGAATGTGATAAACTTGACTTATCTACTTATCAGCCAGTTTCTTATGGAGGAAATGCTGATCAAGGAAATATTCAGGTGATTGAAGATGATCACGGATTTCTATTAAGCAACAATGCATGGAAAGCTATTCCGTTCAACTATACGATTACCGCAGATACAAAAATAGAATTTGAATTTATGAGTAGTCAAGAAGGTGAGATTCATGGAATTGGTTTCGAAAATAACCTATCCACCTCGTCAAGTTCTGGATTTTTATTCCAAGTTTATGGAACACAAACTTATGGTCGTCAAGACTATAATGATTATGCTGAAGAAGGTGTTTACAAAAAATACATTATTCCAGTTGGGCAATTTTATACAGGTAATGCGAATTATATGACTTTTGTGATGGACGACGATGCTTATCCACGTGATGGAAACAGCTTGTTTAGAAATATAAAAGTATACGAAGGAACGTGTGCAGATGAGGATGTGTCGGTAGCTGGTTGTGGTACAGGAAGTATTTCTCGTGATGTTTGGTTGAATATTCCTGGATATGATTTGAATAGCATTCCATGGAATACCACCGCCGATATTTCAGATGAGATGACTAAGTTTGAAGCACCAATTGATGTATATGATCATTATGGTACTCGAATGAGAGGATATATTTGTCCACCACAATCTGGTAATTATACCTTCTGGATTTCTAGTGATGATCAGGGAGAACTCTGGTTAAGTACAGATGAGAACCCTAATAATGTACAATTGATTGCAGAAGTAGACGGGTGGACTTATCCACAAGTTTGGGATAAATATGCTGGGCAGCAATCAGTACAAATTTATCTTGAAGCAGGACGTCAATATTATGTGGAAGCTTTCCAAAAAGAACATGAAGGACTTGACAATCTAGCGGTGGGATGGCAGTGGCCAAATGGAAATATGGAACGTCCAATACTTGGTGCACACTTATCACCATTTACAGGGCCAACCACCCAAAATTTTGATGATCCAACTGCTAATACAAACGATGGGTACCAAGCTCCGACTACCAACTCGGTCAATAATAGTACAGAGATTATTGGAATTAATGTTTACCCAAATCCAACGGCAGATGCGATCAATGTAGACTTAGAGAATTTTGTGGGACAAGATATTTCTATACACATTACCAATAGCTTCGGTCAGCCGGTTTATCAGCAGTCCTTTGATGAATTGAATCAACCTGTATTAAACGTTGATATGAGTGGTGCCTCAATTCTAAATGGTATTTACAACGTCTTCGTATTAGGTGAAGACGGAGCTACTGCAACGCAATCCTTTTTAGTAATTAAATAGAAGAGGCGTAGAATAAACATAGTAGGGGCGTATTGCAATACGCCCCTACTATGTAAAAACGAATGATCTAAAAATCTTCGCGAATTAATTTTCGTCGAAGATTTTTTTTATCTTTCCATTATGGAAATAAAAACACTTTTTACGGTCATGCCTCAAGAGGGGAAAGTCACTTGGATTGGAATTCGTGGTCAGAAAAAATCCATTTTAGAAACCCCATCACAAGTACTAGCTATCGCAGGAAAAGGCTTATCTGGAGATCACTATACTGGAAAATCTGGGAAAAGATCTGTTACTTTAATTCAACAAGGCCATCTAAATAATGTGGGAGAGATATTACGTAAGCCAATCTCGCCACAAGATACCCGTAGAAACATCGTTGTAGAAGGGATTAATTTACTTGCATTGATTAATCAGAAGTTTTCCATCGGGGAGGAGGTGATGTTAGAAGGTACTGGACATTGTCATCCTTGCTCACGAATGGAGACCAATCTTGGCCCCGGAGGATATAATGCGATGCGTGGACATGGAGGATTAACTGCTCGTATTCTACGTGGAGGGACGATCAAAATAGGCGATAAGATAAAATTGCAGATATCGCCGGAATTGTAGGGGCATATTGCAATACGTCCCTAGAATTCCGACCAACGCGTTATATTTTCGTTAAAACGCCCACTAACCACCATTATAGAAAACATTTTTGCCGAAAATTGGTATATTATATATTAGGATAAACCAATTGAAAACCGGATAATCTGTCTGCTGAACGTAATAATTAGAAAATAATCGATTGCTTTGCCAATATGTGCAACCTAAATATTCGTTAATAGTCTATTATTATACGTATTTGGTGCTTTAATTGCACTAAAAGAGGTTGGTGGACAACTTTTAATTCACACACACTGAAGTTTTTGAACAACTTCAATTATTTATACTCCTTGAAAAAAATAAAACGCATGAAATTTAAAGGCTCATTTTTCTTTTCGCTCATGGCTCTATTGGGAATGGCGATACTCGTAGGCTTTTACGCTCCTCCTGTTGATAATACTGAAAAAGAAGCGATGCTGATGCATCGAATGATTGGTGGACTTAATCAGCTGCACTATAAACCAGTTGAGGTTAATGATGAATTCTCTAAAAGAGTTTTCAAGGATTATCTTGATAGAATTGATGGAGGAAGACGATGGTTGACACAAGATCAACTGGCTGAGTTAGCACCATTCAAAATCTTATTGGATGATGAAGCTGCTGCTGGTTCTTATCAGTTTTTTGATAAATCTTTAGGAATGCTGGACGTAGGAATTGCAAAAGCAAAGAAATTCTATCCAGAAATTCTATCTAAGCCTTTTAATTTTACGAAAACAGAAAACTTAGAATTAGATTTTGAGAAAAAAGAATTTGCAAAAAATGATGCAGAGTTAAAAGAGTATTGGGAGAAGTCACTCAAATATGATGTGATGACCAAACTAGCTGGTAAGTTACGTGGCCAAA